>JBMDWS010000510.1:0-13579 GCA_048594695.1 Truepera sp.
GTTCGCGCGCTGGACCCGCGCCGGTGCCTTCGGTCGCCATGCCGCCCTTACCCTTTTCGCCGGTAAAGTTCTCGGCGCTGATCGAGCGGGTTTCGGCCTTAGACAGCCGTGCGAGGGTGCCGAGGTGCATCCCCAGGCCGTTAAAACCCCTGGTTGATACGTTATCGTCTTGACTCATACCTGCGCTCCTTCTTTGACGGGATGCGTGACGGTGCCACAGAGAAAGACGTCGATGCCTAACTCCCGGAATGTAGCAGCTTTGCTCTGGAGTGCCTGACGCGCCCCCTCGAGGTCCGGTGCGTAAGCGACCTGAATATGGTTGGCCTTATGCTTGCCCATCATCTGGTCGCGCGTGACCCCGCTTAGGACTGCATGCATAATGGGCCACTGCGCGTCGGTAAGACCCCACCGTCTTTCGGTTTCGGCGTCCGGCAGTTTAACGGCGCGGCCCAGGCCGAGGTCTGCTTTGAGCCGCCCGTCCTCGACGTAGACACGGCTCCAGACGATCTCGCCGGGTTTGCTGACACCTTTGAGGGTGCCTCCACCCTTGGGGAAAAACATCGGCACCTGCCGCTCGCTTACGGCGCTAGCATAGCCGTCCTCGAAGTGCGAGGCGGGCGCGGCTCCTGAGATCATCAGCGTCCAGACAAAGTCATCGATATCCTCGCTTTGATAAACCTCTCCCCAGCGGAGGTCGTGGAGAGTCGTGCTGGGCTCAAACTCCAGGGCCCTCCACACCTGGTTGGTGACGAGCGCGTCGATGGCGGCGCACTCGTCAACCTCGTTGAAGTGGGGCAGCGCCGCGCCTGCATAGAGTTCTTCGCCCGTGTGAGCGTGATAAGCGGGCGGCCTTTCGGGGTTGTTGAGAAGCCCTTCGACGAGGTCCGAGGCTGGGGCCATGTCTTTTAAACCCTGCTGGTACTGGATGCCGATGGCGTCGCAGCCGTAGCGCTCGGCGATACGCAGGGCCGCGATATACATTTTGAACTGTCCCTGGAGCTGGACGTCGGTGAGTTCGGTAGCCTCGTTGCTGCCCGTCTTGAAAGTCATACCCTTGCCCTCCAACCAGGCACGTACCGCCTTGGCCTCGTCGTCTGTGACCAGATTCATCTCGGCCAACAGCGCCGACTGGCTGAGCCGCTCCTTATAAATGCCGAGCGCGTTGAGCATCTCGTCATCGACGATGGCGTTATACATACCCATACAGCCCTCGTCGAAGATGCCGAGGATCGATTTATTCTCTCGCAAGTCTCGGGCGAGCTGTCGACCAAGGATGTCGGCCTCCGGGTTGATCTCACCGAGCGGTCTGACGTGCGCGGAAGGGTGCTCGAGCCTTCCCGTCTTCAGCCAAGTCTTGAGCCCCGAGCGGAAGAAGTCGTCGGTAAAATCTTCGCTCCAGAGGGTGCTGTAGAGAATCCCGGCTTTAGTTAGGGAGCCGTTGAGGTTTAACAGCCCAACGAGGCCGGGGTACTGCCCACTCCAGTTAGCGACCGTGAGAATCGGAGCCTTATGGTCACGTAGACCCGCCAGTACATGGTGCGAGTACTGCCAGACGGCTTCTGCGACGACGACGGGAACATCTTTGGGAATGCTTTTAAACACGTTCATACCCATCCGCTGCGAGGAGATAAAGCCGTGCTTCTCCCCTTCGTCGTAGGCGTGGGCACGGGTCAGGGTGACGCCCTCGTCAGCGAAAGCTTGCGTGAGCTTCTCCTCCATGTCTTTCTGAGCGGGCCAGCAGGTCTGATTGGCGGCGAGGCGTAGGTCGCCGCTGGCCACGAGATAGGCGTGCATGTTAGGAATCTGACTCATACGGGCTCCAAGATAGTTTGGCGTTCAGGGTAAAGTTTTCGTGTCTTGTGTGGGCCTGTCGTGTCGCACCCACTCGAGCGGCGCAGCGTAGAGACCGTCCTTGTCCCAACCGGTATCGGTAATAAACCAGTTGTCTCCGTCTTGAACGACTTCAGCAGCGTGGACAGGGAGCCGGGCAATTTCTCGGGAGAACGAGAGCGGCGTCTCGGAAACGTAGACGCGGGTGTCGCGGTAGCTCGCGGCGGCCCTGCAGACGAAGAGGTAAAAGAAGCTCTCGTAGGCCACGACGAAGGGCGATCCTTATCAAACAGTGGTCGTTGGTGTAGGCTGCCCCCGCCGCCTCTCGCCTGGTGTTTGGATCGAATAGGTGGACGAAGGGGCCTGCGAGGTTGGGCATGGCAGGAGTGGTCATCATTTTAGGAGCGTGGTTCAACGTGTCTCCAAGGTCGCTTCCATGATGTAGGTGTTATAGGGTCCGAACTGCGACATCACGAAGTAAAAGGTCTCGCCGTTATTTTTGATAAACGAGGGCGTCATAAACGCACCATAGAGGGCCGGATAGTCTGCGCCACGAGCCAGCGTCAGGGGAGCGTCCCAGGGCCCCCAGGGGTTGCGAGCGAGACGTAGCTCGAGCGCGGCGGCGTCCTCATTGAGGTAGGTATACATCCAGCGCTTGACGCCCTCGTTCCAGATCAGTGAGCCTTCTCCGACGGGGGGTTTGATGACTTCTACAGCGTCGTTGCGCGTTTTGCTCCATCGTTTACCGTCGAAGTACTCCCAAGCGCTATTGTCAAGGAGCTTTTCTGCGCGTACGCGCCCGACTCGGGCCCCGCCGAAGCGACCGCAGGGCGTCCCGACGGCGTAGACGTAACGCCCGCGCGGGTTGCCTTCTCCAGCTTGCGGAGAGAGGGCCAGCATATTGAAGCGGTCGGCAGACGTACCAAAATTACCCGCCGCCTCGGTCCAGCTCTCGCCCGCATCATCCGAATAGACAAAGCGTGAGAAGTTGCAGAGCCACTGCCCACCGTACGAGGAAAAGCCGTGAACGCTCATGTAGTGCATATAGAGGCGCTCGCCGACGGTTACCATCGCGGTTGGGATGCGCGTACCTTCGCTGCCCGGTGCTGCAAAGGCCGGTTCGTGTGCGCCTTCGCTGACGGCGATAGCTTTACCGTCCGCCCCGGTGTACCAGCCGTCCCAGATGATGCCGTCCTCCGGGTTGAGGTCCGAAGAATTACCGAGCAGATTCGAGCGCCAGTTAGGGCCGAAGGGTTTGCAGAAGTCACCGTCGTAGCCAAACGAATCCCCAAAGGCGTAAAAAATCTTGCCGCCGAGCTCGGTCATGGTGCCGATGTCAGTAGAGCAGAGGTCTACGTCTTTAGTGCTGTCGGGCGCTTCAGGTCCGGTCAGGGCGACGACTTTACGAACGCTTACCCCCCGGATGGGAGCATTCCCCCTGTTCCCCTGGGTTTCGGTCGAGGTCACGTCGTCAGACGCGCAGGCGCTTAGTGCGAGGACGAGGGCAAGGGTCAGCGAAAACCATTTCATCTTGTCTCCTTTTGTCGTTCGTTAGGGCTACGTCAGGCGTCGTTCCAGTCCCAGCGCACCCCGACCTGCGGGATTGCTGCAACGAGGCGTTGGGTGTAGGCGGCTTCGGGCCTCGTCAGCACGGCGTTCGCTTCGCCCGCTTCGACGATTTTGCCGTGGTGCATGATGGCGACTTGATCGCTGATGTAGTAGGCCGTCGAAAGGTCGTGGGTGACGTAGATGAAAGAGATACCTAAAGTGTCGCGCAGTTTGGCGAAGAGGTTGACGACCGTCATTCGCAGCGAGGCGTCGAGGGCACTCACGGGCTCGTCGGCGACGATAAGTTTGGGGTTTGGGATGAGCGCCCGCGCTACGCTGAGGCGCTGTAACTGCCCGCCGGAAAACGAGCTGTAGTACTTACCCTCGACTTCACGCAGTGATAGACCGACGGTCTCTAGGGCCCCGGCGACGAGCGTCCGGGCGTCACGGCGGGACACATCCCGGAGGTTTTGCGCCGTCTCGAATAGGGCGTCGGTGACCGGCCTGAGCGGATTGAAGGTGTCATAGGGGTTCTGGAAAATAGGCTGGGCGTAGCGCATGAACGCGAGCTGCGCCCGCCGCCCGCGAAGCCGTGACACCTCGTGCTCGGCAACCTGGATGTAGCCCGAACTCGGGCGCAGGAGCCCTAGAATCAGCCGGGCCAGCGTGGTCTTGCCGCTGCCCGACTCCCCGACAAGGCTGAGAATGGTGGGCGTATCGGGTAGCGAGAGGCTCACGTCGTCTACGGCACGCACCGCTTCGCCCCAGGGGCCACCTGACCCGAAAGTTCGGGTGACGTTTTTCAACTCGAGCAACCCGCTCACGCTTCGGCTCCGGGCTGGGCAGGTTGCACGTTCGCCGCATATAGGTGACAGGCTACGAAGTGGTCGGGTCGGGCCTCGAGCAGCTTCGGCACCACTGTCTTGCAGTGCTCCATCGAGGCGGGGCAGCGCGGGTGAAAGCGGCAACCTGTAGGCGGCGAGGCGAGGTTGGGTGGTGAACCAGCGATGCTCTCGCGCTTCTTCTGGTCACCTAGGCGTGGCAGAGAGGCGATGAGCTTTAGAGTATAGGGGTGGAGTGGTTCGTTGAAAAGGGCGTCCGTCGGGGCCGATTCGACGACGCTCCCAGCATACATCACCACCACACGGTCGCTCACCTGATAGTGGATGCCCATGTCGTGCGAGACCATCAGCACGGTCATATTGAATTCCTGCTGCAGGGTGTGAATGAGGCTCAACACCGAACGCTGCACTACCACGTCAAGACCGGTGGTAGGTTCATCGGCGAGGACGAGCTGCGGGTGCAAAAACGTCGCCATGGCGATGACTACACGTTGGCGCATCCCTCCGGAGAGCTGGTGCGGGTAAGACGAGAGCACACGGGTGGGAAGGCCCACCTTTTCGACGAACTCTTTGACTCGTGTGTCAGCTTCAGACGCGCTCAACTTGGCGTGCGCCGAAACTACCCAGCGAAACTGCTTGCCGATACGGACCACCGGGTTCAGAACCGACATGGAGGACTGCGGGATGTACGAAACGCTTTTCCAGCGGGCGAGGCGCATCTCGCGCGGCTCCGTGACCGCGATGGTGCGTTCTCCGGTGTAGAGGGTTACCTCACCCTCTTCAACCTGGAGCGGCGCACGCGTCATCCCGCTCAGAACTTTGAGAAGGGTGCTCTTACCGCAGCCCGATTCCCCGGCGACGCTGACGATCTCGTTGGGTTTGAGGCTCAGGCTCACATCTTCAAGCGCCCGCACCGGCGGCTGGGCGCGGCGGCTGTAGGCGGCGCTAAGGTTATTGACTTCTAACAGGAATTCAGGCATGTTGGCCACTCGTTTCGGAACGGGTGAGGCCGCTCGAGCACAAAAACAGCGCGATAAAAAGCACTATAGTCGCTAGGGCAGGCGGTACGATCCACCACCATATCCCCAGAAACATCGCCTGATAGTTGAGCGCCCAGTAGATCATAGTGCCCAAAGTCGGGTAGGTCAGGTTCGACACACCGATCACGGCAAGGCCGGTCTCGAGGGAGATGGCGACCAGGACCGTGTTGGTCAGGTTGGCTGCGGCAAAGGGCAGCAAGTGGGGCACGATCTCCCGAACGATGATCTTTCCCGTGCCCTCACCGGAGAAGCGGGCCACATCGATAAACTGCCGCTCGCGGAGCGAGAGTACCATCGCGCGCACCTGCCGGGCGGGCCAGGGCCAGTTGAAGGCGATGAGGATGACAATCAGCGAGATTACCGACGCGTCGCCCTTAAAGACTGCCGCGAAGAGGATGAGAATGGGCAGCGTAGGGATGGCGATGAGAGCGTCGATGAGGATGCTCAGCACCCGGTCGAGGAGCCCTCCGACGAAACCGGCGAGCGCGCCTACCAGCACGCCGATGACGGTCGTTAACAGCGAGACGCTGAAGCCGATAAGTAGCGAGTTGCCAATCGAGGTCGCCAGTAGCCAGAAGACTGATTGACCCAGCGAGGTGGTGCCGAGCGGATAGCCCGCCTGTGGCGGCAGGTCGCGGGGCAGCTTGTTCCATACTGCCGGGTCGCTTGGGGCGAAACGTGGCAAGACGAAGCCGATGAGGAGGTAAAGAATCACGATGACGAGGCCCGTCGCGAGCTGCGGATTCATGCCACGCCCAGCGAGCCGCCAGGCCTGGGCCAGCAAGCCGTGACCTCTTGAGCGCTCCCGGGGCGCGACCAATGTGTCGCCTCTCATGCGTACCTCACACGTGGGTCGAGGAGCGGGTAGAAGAGATCGAGCAGGAGTCCGGCAGTAGCGACGGCAACCACCGACAGCGAGGCGATGCCGACCAGCAAGTTGTAGTCGCCGTTGGCGGCGGCGGTATAGAGCAGCGTGCCGAGGCCTGGATAGGCGAACAGAACCTCGGTTAACAGGGCGCCGCTAAAGACCGTGCCGAGCGACATGGCAAGCTGCGTCACCTGTGGCAGCATAGCGTTACGCAGGATGTACTGGCCTAGCACCGTGCCCCGCCTTAACCCCATCGTCTCGGCGAATTGCACGTGATCTTCGCGTTTCAGCGAGCCGGTCAGCGCCTTCATGGAAAGAAACCACCAGCCGTAACTGACCAGCACGATCGAAAGCGCAGGCAGGAGCGCATTCTGCACAGCACTCAGGATAAAAGGGAGGTTGAAGCCCGGCTCGAGCCCGATAGCGACCCCACCGATGCCGATGGGAAAACTCGGGAAAAGGTACGAGACCAGCAGGATAAGCCCGAGCCCGAGTATGTAGTAGGGTATCGGGTAGATGGCCACTGCCAAACCCTCTAAAAGCCGCCAGCCGAAGCCACGCTCGAAGTAGCCCGCGAAGAGGCCCATCAGGTTGCCCAGTACCCAGGCGACGAGGCTGCTGAGTACCAGGAGCCCCACCGTCCATGGTAGCGCCTCCAAAATGAGCTGCGAGACGGGCGTGGGGAAGGTCGAGAATGAAGGGCCGAAGTCTCCGGTCAGTGAGCGGCTCCAGAACCCGCTGTACTGTTGCAACAGCGTCCCTTGCAAGCCGAAACTCTCGAGCAGGTTCTCACGCATCGCCTCGGCAGCCTTCGGGTCCAGAAAAGAACCTTGCGAGTAGGCCTGCGAGATGATTGCCTCTGCGGCGCTCACGGGGGTAAAACGGGGAACGAAGAAGACTATGGTGACCCCGACGAAGATGATGAGCAAATAGGAGAGCAACCTGCTTGCGACGTAGCGAAAAACCAGCACCCGGCCTCCTTACTGTTGTACGCTCTGGGTGGACTCGATATAGGGCAGGATGTATTTGAATCCCGACCACCACCACACCGGATTGTCGTAGTGGTTGTCGATACTGGGCCAGCCGGTCCAGTAGGTTGTGTCTACCGGCACGAACTTCGAGGTGCCCACCATCGGAATGTAGGGCATCTCCTCGACGAAGACCTTAAGCGCCTCGCGGCCCAGTTCTATGGTTCTGGGGTCGCTCGGCAGCAGCCCTTCCATTTCCTCACCTATGCGGCTGATTTCGTCGTTCGTCCAGCGGATCTGATTGGCGGGGGGCGCTTCACCGGTCGGCACCACGTACTTCTTGTTGAAGCCGTTGACGAAGCTCCAGATGTCGGGGATCTGCCCGCAGCCGGGCCAGTAGGAACCCGCGTCGTAATTGCCAGTCGGCCAGATGGTCCAGAACTGTCCCGACTCGACGGCCTGCACGTTGACCTCGACGCCGAAGTTGCGCCAGCTGTCGGCGACGGCGTAGGCAAGGCGACTCGACTGTACCTCGAAGTTCGACGGTGCGACGATAGTGATAGTCCAGGGTGAGCCATCGGGTTTGAGCCAGCGCCCGTCTTGTTTGGTAAAGCCGACACTCTCTAAAAGTTTGGTCGCTTCGTCCGGATCGTACTTCCACCAACCGATGCCGAAGAGGTCTTTAGCGGCCTCTGGATCGCTCGGCACTTCTTTACCCTGCGCGGTGAGGGTTTCGGTCATAGCCAAAGCAGCGTTGGGGTCGAAGGGCTTGTAGCCGTCAGAGAGTTCGAAGTCCGCGAGCCAGGGCTCGAGCGCCCCGAAGTAGTCGTCCTTGAAGACGTTGATGGGTGGAATATGCAGCGGCGACATCCGGAGCATCCCGCTAAATGTCGCCATTGACACCTCTTGGATATTGGTGGCAAGCGTCAGCGCCCAGCGTACCTCTTTCTTGTCAAAGGGCGGGCGCTCTAGGTTGAAGGTCATACCACGTTCGCAGGGATCGTCCATCCAGGCATACGGGAAGTTCGGATCGAAGGTCTGGGCGGCAGGGTTGCGGGCGCGCAACACGTCCCACGATTCGGGCGTGATGTCGGTGAACACGTCGAGCTGGTGCTGGATCCCGGCGAGTACGCGGCGCTCCTCGGGGCCGTAGGCCACGAACAGCACATAGTTAGGTTTGGGCTCGCCGATAACCTGTCCAACGGTGCTCTGCTGCCAGTCTGGGCGCTTTTTCCACAGGAACCAGTAGCCCTGTGGATCGACCTGCTCAAGGGTATACGGTCCGACCCCGACCGGTGGGTAGTTGTCGAAGGTCGCAGGGTTCTCTTTCTCCCAGATGTGCTTGGGGATGGGCCTGAAGCCGTTGCCGAAGACGACCACGCCGAGCTGCGTTTGCAGTTTGGCGTAGGGGCGTTTGAGCGTGAGCTTGACGGTAGTGGCATCCTCTGCGACTGCCTCCTGCACGAAATCGCTCCAGAAGCCGTAGCCCGGCAGCTCTTCGTTGGTGGTGAGCATATCGAAGGTAAAGATCACGTCCTCAGCGGTGAACGGCTTACCGTCGGACCAAGTAATCCCCTCACGCAGCTTGATCTCCCAGGTCTTGTAGGTATCATCTAGTGGCGCGGGCGGCGCGGACGCCAGCACGTTAGTCCACTCGCCGGTGACGGTGTTTATGTCCCAAAGGCTATCAAGCGCGAGATTATGCAGGCCGTCCTCTAGGATGGTGCCGACGCGATACGGGTTAAAAACAGTTGGGTTCGAAACGCGTCCGACAAGCAGGTCTACGATAAGCAGCTCTTCACGCGGCACATTGGGTAGGCGGATAGCTTGAGCTCCAGCCCAGGCCGATGTAAGCAAAAGCGCGAACAAAAGGTAAAAAGCCCGAGTGAAAAAGGCAATTCTAAAAAGCTTCATTCTAGTCAGCGACATGTCTTTTGTCTCCCATAGTCGTGATTACCCTCTCAGCAGTACAAGCGACAATTCTCTGGCTGAAAAACGCTGAACCACCTTCCTGCAACCAACACCCATGTTGGATATCGTGGCTGCAAACGTTTGCTGTATTGACCCGCGTAGTCTAGCGTTATCCGCAGTGGCTGTCAAATAAAATGCTTGAGCTTGTGTTAGACGCTTGTTTACTAAACCAAGGAGGGTGTCGCGCAAGAAGCGCGCCTTACAAGTTCAGGTCGCAGCATATAGCGCGTTGCCTTCAGTTTTCCGCCAAGCCGCTCGAAAAGAAGTCCAGCTGCCAAAGTTCCAATCTGTTCTGTTGGTTGCGCGATGACCGTGAGTGGCGGCTCTACATACTGAGCCCAGCGCACATCATCAAACGAGATGAGTGAGACGTCTGCCGGGACGCGTAATTTCTTTTCACGTAGAGCCGCTAGCGCACCAGCCATCATTTCATTATTGGCAACAAAGAAGGCAGTAGGGCGTTCGGGTTGGTTTAGAAGACGGGACGTTGCACTGTAGCCTCCGGACTCTCGGAAGTTAGCGACCTCAGTGAGGCTAGGTAAAAGTTCAATCCCTCGCTCATTCAGAGCAGATTGAAAGCCTTCCAGCCGCTCTCGGGCGGTTGTCAGGGTCGACGGGCCAGTCACAACCGCAATGCGCCTATGGCCAAAGTCAAGCAAGTGCTCAGCCGCTAAACGCCCGCCAAACGCATTGTCTACAAGTACTGCATCAAGGTCGCTTACGCCGGAGAGCCTGTCAATCTCCACAATGGGAACACCTTTTTGTTTGAGCCGCTTTAGGGGAGCGTCGTCGCTCGAACTGGACGCAACAATGAGCCCCGCGACCTGGAGGGAAGTGAGGAGCGTTAGAGCCTTGGCTTCGCTAGCAGGGTCTTCGTCCGAATTGCAAATTACGCAGGTATAGTCGCGCGTGGCAGCGACCCGCTCAATAGCTCTAACGACACTCGAGTAAAACGGGTTTTGCAAGTCGCTGATAAGAACGCCGATTACCCTAGTCTTACCGTTCTGGAGCGACTGGGCAATGGCATTAGGGGTATAGCCGTGCTTTAGCGCGGCGTCTAAAACCCGTTTCCGTGTCGAAGGCGAGACCAGATCAGGACGACTAAGCGCCCGCGATACTGTAGAAACGCTCAGCCCAAGCAGCTTACCAAGCTCGTTAAGGGTCAAAGACTCCTCATTTCCTTTTAGCGTACTACACACAGAGATGCAAACGTTTGTTAATGAAACGTCCGCAATCACTTCATTAAACGCGCCTTCAGCGTTATAAGGCGCTGAAGGAAAAATCGAGATTACCTGGACAGGCAAGAGCATCCATAGGTTATACGCGCTGAGCGTGTGCAGACTGACGCGTGAGCCCGAGAAGCCGTGCAGCTCTGCCATCACCTCACCACCAGTATTACGGTTGTCTAAACCAAATGTAGCAAACGCATACTGTTTAACTCTTACCACATTGCATAGGTTGCAGGAAAAATTGTTGGTGTAACACTTTGCCAGTCTTCAAGCTTTATACCTTCAATGGATTGCACCACGCACCGTGAGACCTTGTGAAAATGACCGCTAAGCAGCTAACATAATTTTACTTATGTTAGCTGCTTAGTTGTCCTACATGGAAATCTTTGGCGACGTCAACACGCTATGTCCTTTCGGGGTCAAGTCATTTGGTTCGGTAGAAACTACTCCCAGTGCGGCAGGCAAAGTTCTCAGTTCCGTTCTCTAGAACCCAATGTCCACTGCTTGAGGCTAAGTAGGCTAACTCATCGTGGCACTTATTATTTTGGCCAACCGAGAACCCCTTCGTCAAAGTGAAACGGGCGACTGGTATCCAGCTGTTGGTGGTCTCAGTACTGCTCTCCTACCTGTACTTAGTGAGGCCGGAGGCGTTTGGATAGCGTGGGGCGAAAAAGACGCTGCGGCTTTACCGAGACTTGCGTATCCCGAGCCGGACCCCGCTTTCGAAGTTCATCGATTGTACTTGAGCGAAAACGAGGTGAGCGGCTACTACTATGGCCTCTCAAACCGCGTGCTTTGGCCCGTGTGTCATTACTTCACGGAAGAGATGCACATCGAGCGCTCCTTTTTTGGCGCCTACGAGCTAGTCAACCGAAAGTTTGTCGAGGCGACCTCAGAAGTGTACAAACCTGGCGACACCATCTGGGTTCAGGACTACCACCTCATGCTTGTTCCGGAGCTGTTGAGAGAGCGTTTCCCAGAGGCGCATGTCGGCTTCTTTTTTCATATTCCCTGGCCTGCCGAAGAAGTCTGGCGGGTCTTGCCCTGGTCAGAGACCCTTGTTAGAGGAGTGATGGGCGCCGACCTTATCGGTTTTCACACGACCGAGTATGCTGAAAACTTCCTTGAATCAGCGGCACGGTTACCCGATGTAGAGCGTGTTGGCGAGAAGCTTCGCTATCGAGGGCGAGACATCCGGGTGGAAGGGCATCCCATTGGTATCGACACGGCACAGTTTCAATGCTTTACCACCGACGCCGCCGTTCGTGCTGAGGCAGAGAAGCTACGCCACGAGGTGCACAGCGAGTTCATTCTGCTTGGCGTGGATCGACTCGACTACACCAAAGGTATTCCGGAAAGACTCCTCGCTTTCGAGTGGTTTCTTGAGCACAATCCTGACTATAGGGGTCGGGTGACACTGTTCCAGCTTTCTGCGCCAAGCCGAACGCGTATCGATTCGTACCAACGCCTCAAACGTTCGGTTGACGAGATCGCCGGGCGTATCAACGGCAGCTTCATGCACGGGGACTGGGTTCCCGTCCGCTACCTTTACCACAATCACACGCAGAGTGAGCTTGCCAGCTACTATTTAGCGGCTGGCGTTGCCTTAGTCACCCCCCTTCGTGACGGGATGAATTTGGTGGCGCAAGAATTCGCGGCGGTTACTGACAAAGGGGTTCTGATGCTCTCAAGCCTTGCAGGCGCAGCAGCTGCACTACCTGGAGCCGTCACTGTCAACCCCTTCGACATTGAAGGGGTAGCGCGCGCGCTTAAAGGTGCTTTGACACTGCCCGAAATCGATCGTGTTGCCCGTGCTCAAAGGCTCCGAGGACGTGTCGACCAGCTCGATGTACACCTCTGGGCGCGGCAGTTTCTGGACTCACTGGAGACCGCGTGAGCGACGTACCCGTTATTGAGTCTCCTCTATTTCTCTTGGATTATGATGGGACACTGGCAGAAGTAGTCGACGACCCCGACAAGGCTTTTCCCCACCATGAAGTTCCCCAGCTGTTAGACGCGCTTCACAAGCAGTTCCCACTCTACATCTTGACCGGAAGACGTCTGACCGATCTTTCGAAGCTACTCGAGGTTCATGGGCTAAATGGCGTTGGTGTACACGGCCTAGAAATGGGCAAGCTTGGTGAAGAGCCTGAATTGCTCATTGAACCTGTGAAGCTCGGCGCCCTTGACGCCATCCGCCGCGACCTACCGCATATTAAAGGACTACGGATAGAGGATAAAACGGTGTCGCTCGCGCTGCACCACCGTAACGTTGTGCCAGAAGGTCTGGCGGCGCTGAACCATTGGTCCGACAACGTTCCTGCCACAATAGATAAGCTATGGGGTAAAAAGGTCCTTGAACTGCGCCCGAATGGTTACGGCAAGGGACGTGCCGCTGTCCAGCTCGCGAAGCTTCACCCACGAGCGACACCAGTTGCAATCGGCGACGACACGACCGACGAAGACATGTTCGCGGCGTTGCCTACCGCCCTCACGATTAAAGTGGGTAAAGGTGAAACCACCGCTCGTATGAGGCTGAGTAGCGTAGCAGACGTCATTATCTATCTCAAACGCTATTTATCTCTTTGACAAGTGCTTGCTTCGTATGATGCCATGACTCAAACTGTATCGAACCTTTATAGTATGGTCTTGATCAGGAATGGCTAAATAAAAGTTGGTTGCTTGATAAAGTAAAAACAAAAAATCTTAAGTACAAATTAGCCGAGCCGGGTAATATTTTCTACGGCACAAATTGGTTTTCACGCTTCGCATAAGCCAAATTCTCATAAGATTTCTCGAGGAAAACTGATCCTGAAAATCGGAAAAACAGATTTCTTACAACATTTTTAGGGTGCGCGCGGAAGGAGAGGAGTCAAATCTTCTCCTTCCGCGTTGACGAGAGTAGTGGTCGGTGAGTCCGTCAAAAGTGACGTGAATTCCTAATATGTTCTCACTGTCGAGGATCTACCGCTTTCTGTTACGTGTGACGAGGTACTAGAGTGGCGTCATGAATCTCGAACTTGTTCGTCTCTCCCAGGTAGACCCAGTAGATCTGCTCAACCTCATGAACGACCCCTCGCTACGCAAGCACATGCCACTCGCTACAGGCGACTTCGACATGCCGGGGCTCATGAGTTGGGTCAAAGGCAAGGAGTCTATCTGGACGGAGCACGGTTATGGACCCTGGGCTTTCCTGATCGACGGCGATCTTGCGGGCTGGGGCGGGTTCCAACCTGAAGACGGTGATATTGATCTGGCGTTAGTGCTGCGATCGAGCTACTGG
>JBMDWS010000511.1:0-2642 GCA_048594695.1 Truepera sp.
CAGGTCCGATACGTAGAAGTCCTCGAGCGTGACCGAGCCCTTACCGAGCCCGAGTGTTTCGGAGAGCGCGACCCCCGAGGACTCGTGGCACATGTTCGAGCAGTCGGGCATGTTATTGGTGCCGTACATCCGGACAAAGAGTTGGTACAAGAAAGCCGCTTCATTGCTGGCACGGCCGGACGTGTAGAAGACCGCTTCGTCCGGCGAAGAGCGCGCGTTAAGCGTTTCGCCGATGCGTGAAAACGCCTCATCCCAGGAGATCGGCTCGTAGTGCGTACCGCCCCGCCGGACGATCATCGGCTCGGTCAGGCGGCCCTGACGGTTGAGCCAGTAGTCCGAGCGCTCGGAGAGCCCCGCGACCGAATGCTCCCGAAAGAAGGCTGCGGTCAGGCGCTTGACGGTGCCCTCATCGAGGACAGCCTAGGCCCCGTTTTCGCAGAACTCGGCAACCGAACGCTCGCTGTCCGGATCGGGCCAAGCGCATGAGGAACAGTCGAAGCCATCCTTCTGATTCATGGTCGTCAGTAGCCGTGTGCCCCGGATAGGACCTGTTTCGCGGAGCGCGTACTGCATGCTCGAGAGAACCGCAGGCAACCCTGCCGCGATGGTCTTGTGCTGACCACGTTTGAGGCCCGTCAGCTCTTCAGGGGGTTGAACATGAACCACCGGAGTTTCAGTGTCGGGCGCTTTGTGGATGGTGTCCCGCAGCCCTTCTTTATCCCCGTAGTGGTTGGTCGCACGGTGCGCCTCGGATGTGGCAGTGGCGTCTTTCGTTGTCTTCTTGCTCATCTTCTCTCCTGTCGGGCCACAGGGAGCGCGACCCTGGCCTCCCCAGCGTAGAGGTTGAAGCGTTCACCGCGCAAAAAACCGACGAGCGTAAGGTTGAAGTGCTGCGCCACCGACACTGCCAGACTGCTCGGGGCTGACACGGCGCAAACCACGGGGATACCCGCCATCAGGCTTTTTTGCAGAAGCTCGAAGGAGGCCCGGCCGCTGAGCAGCAGGATGTGTTCAGACAGAGGCAGCAGGCCTTCCATGAGAGCCCAGCCGACGAGTTTGTCGAGTGCGTTATGCCGCCCCACATCTTCACGCAGCGCCACGAGGTCGCCCTCGAGGGTAAAGAGGGCCGCCGCGTGCAAACCGCCTGTTGCGTCGAACAGGCCCTGAGCCTCACGAAGTTTGTCGGGCAGGCTCGTAAGGAGGTCAGGGGACACTCGAAACGGTGTGTCAGGAAGTGCGCAGGCCTGTAGCTCGAGGCTCTCCAGGCTCGCCTTGCCGCACACACCGCAGGCCGACGTGGTGGTGAAGTGACGCTCGAGCCGCCCCAAATCGGGCAGCGCGTCGCGGCGCAGCGTCACCCGAACGGTGTTGTAGTGCTGCTCGGCGTCGGTGCAGTAAGAGATCTGGATGATGTCCTCGCGGCTCGAGACGATGCCTTCACCGTAGAGAAACCCGGCGGCCAGCTCAAAGTCCGCGCCGGGTGTCCGCATCGTCACGGCGACAGTCTGCTGCTCGGCACCCGCGAAAAGGCGCAGCTCGAGCGGCTCCTCGGTCGCGAGTACGTCACCCCGGCTCACCACCCGCGCCCCGTCGACCGTCGTTACGGTGACGCGCCGCTTGCTTTTGGGCCGGGTTTTACCTGAAAAGGTGGTCGGCAACTTTCCCTCCAAGTTAGCGAAAGTTGCCTCAATTCTATTAACTTGGGAGAAACCCGACTGTGTCATCATGTACTCAAACAGTTGAGAAGGGTTATTTCACCGGATGAGAGAGAACAAACCACTTGTGAGAGTAGCTTATTAGAGCATGGAATACGACGAGGCTGAGGGATTGCCTGGGGGCAGTCCAAGCTTTTGACGGGCGTCAAGCGAGAAACGTTTGAGCTTATGCTCGGTGTGCCGAGGCAGAGCGAACAAACGAAGAAGCGTTCAGGCCGACTGAGCAAGCTTACACTGGCAGACCAATTGCTTGTGACGCTGGTGTACTGGCTCGAATACCGAACGTAGTTTCATATTGCCAAGAGCCACAACGTCCATGAAGCCACCGCGACCCGTATCATCCAATGTGCTTTGGTCGCATTAGGTGTCTTCAGCTTGCCCGGCAAGCGAGTTGCCCGCTCCGACGAAGGTGTGGAGATCTCTTTTGTCGATGTGACCGAGACACCCATCGAGAAGCCAAAAAGCAACGATAGTGCTACAGTGGCAAAAAGGGCGGCACACGCTAAAGGTACAGGTGCTGCTCGACTGGGAGCCTCTACAGGCTCTACAGGTTATCGCTACAGCCTTCAGTAAAGGACGAGTGCACGACTTTAAGCTCTTCAAACATTCCTCCAACCACGTTCACCTGGGCACCATGGTGTTAGCCGATCTCGGGTATCTGGGTTTAGAGCGGTTACACGCTCACAGTTTCCCGCCTGCCAATGTTACTAAACATCATCCTCTGACCTACGAGGAGAAACGTGCGAACCGCACCCTTGCTCGTCTCCGGCTTCACATCGAGCAAGTCATTGGCAAACTCAAGGTTTTCCGTATCCTCGCTGAGCATTACCGTGGTCGTCGTGAACCTTTCGGTCTTCGCTTCGACCTCATCGCTGGCATTTACAATTTCGAACTCGCCCTCAGCTCGTGACTTTCGCAAGAGATCCT
>JBMDWS010000512.1:0-12227 GCA_048594695.1 Truepera sp.
TATAGTCAGAACTCAAAACAGCGTGATTTCTGGATGCGATGATCTTGTCTACTGCACCACCTCCTCGATGACGATTTCCAGCGCGTAAATCGGGCTGTGGATCTGCTGCACCTCGAGCTGGCGGATGACCCCGGACCGCCAATGTTCGCCGTCGGTGTCGTCGTTAATTTAAAAAATTTCAAGAATGCCCAATTTATTGCTGATTTCCAAGCATTTTAGCGTGTTTCCATTTTTTGCGCTTTAAACTCAGGTTGTGAGGATCCCATTTTTGCAGCTTCCACATTTTTTGCATCGGTGACTTCTCGGCAGACTTCTCGGTGCAAAGGTTGATTCTTGGCGTTTCTTTGGCCAACTTGAACTTGGCAGTCAGGCTAATGCAGTCCATGCAGAAAAGCATCACGTCTAGTTAATAGCTAAGGGTGGTGTGATTACCCTGAATGAAGGTGTAGCGGTCGAGCGCCTCCTGATACTACCGAACCGTGGGATTCAGAGTCGTAATCAGGTCGGGCCAGTGCTCCAAGTTCGAAGCGAGGCAAGCTAGCTCCTTGGAGTGTGGATAACGTGGCCGCTCGGGGGTCTTGTGTCTGAGGGCGATGCGTTTAACTCTTGAGCGTTGCGAGAGGCATCCCTCAGGCTATGAAGGAGGCCGCCTCGATGCCAACAGATGCGGGGGCACGAGGTGCCGGTTCCGTTGCCAGAACCGGGCTGCCCTCCGTTGCTGCCGCTGCTCGGGCTGCTCGAGCAGGTCGAGCGCCTCTTGGAAGCGTAGATTATTAAGCTTCGACCTGCACGAGTTGATCGAGCGCCTCGAGCACCTCCGATGAGGATTATTCGTCACAGACGGGGCTGCTCGGGCTGATCGATCAACTCGTGCAGCCTAAGCCCGCACCCATAGAGATATGACGCTATGGATAGGAGGTTTTCAAGGATCGCAACCCTTTGCAAATTTTTGGGGTTATGGGTGGGACCCTCCATACTAAACACATTTCGGTCTTCGTTTGATGAAAATGGGGACAGCGTTCGGTATGAGAAAAAAGCCTCTAAGGGAAGTTAATTAAACAGATAAGCTAAACGTCTCTATGCAGAGCGACTTCATCATGACCGAGCCTCTGGGCGCAGCCGGGGAGAGCGGCGAGCAAACTGTTTGGGACGCCGTCAAGCGCGCCTTCGCAGGCCGCAACGTGCTTGCCTACTGGCGCTACCCGATCTTCTCCACGTCCGGCACCAGCCGCAAAGAGCCCGATATCCTTATCGCCGACCAAGAGTTCGGTCTTATCGTCATCGAGGTCAAAAGCATCCGTATGGAGCAGCTGCAGCGGATCAACGGTCACGCTTGGCACGTCGGCGGTCACCACACCAGTACGATCCAGCCCTACCAGCAGGCCGAGAACCAGCTTTTTGCTCTCTTGGGCTACTGCGATCAGGAGCCGCTCTTGCGCCGGGCGGTGGCAGGCCGGGCACTGGTAGCGCTGCCCTGGGTGGAGTCGGGCGAGTGGTTGGAGCGTGGCTTTCATTCACTTCCCAGCTGTCCTCCCGTCCTTTTCGGCGATAACCTTAGCCGATCTACACTACTGAACACGGTCAAGGACGCACCGCAAGTGAGTTACGGGCAGGCCCTCACCCCCGAAGCCTTCCTTGCGCTCAAGGGCGTCTTGGCCGGGACACCCGTGTATGGTCGTGTCGAAACGGAGCGCATGACCACCGGGCGGGCCGAAATCATCACCCAAGCTAGGGAGAAACTCTTCGACTTCGACCTGCAGCAGGAAACCATCGCCAAGCAGATCCCCCCGGGACCTCAGCGTATCCGAGGTATCGCCGGTTCAGGTAAAACCGTCCTCTTGTGTCAAAAAGCTGCGCAGATGCACCTCAAGCATCCGGACTGGGACATCGCCCTGGTTTTCTTCAACCGCAGCCTCTACGACGTCATGACCGGCACGCTCGACAAGTGGCTCAGGCGCTTCACCAAAGGTGCGCAGGGCTACGACCCGGCCAACAGCAAACTCAAGGTGCTGCATGCCTGGGGAGCCACCAACCAACCTGGCTTCTACCGGGAGCTGACCCTGGCGCACGGCATCCCGCCGATTCCTCTGGCCAAGCTACCCCGGGGGCTGACCCCCACCCAGAGCTACCTCCGCTTGCTCAAGCTGTTTCTGGAAGCGCTCGAGAAACGTAACAAACCCGTCGTCCCCCTGTACGACGCCATCCTCGTCGATGAGGGGCAGGACCTGGTGGCGGATGAACGCTTCAAATATGCGGGCAAGCAGCCGTTCTACTGGCTCGCCTATCAGGCGCTGCGGCCCGCCAAGCAGGCGGCGGAAGCCAGAGCGCTGTTCGAGGAGGCGCAGCGGGACACCAGCGGGCAGCGGCGGCTCATCTGGGCGTACGACGAAGCGCAGAGCCTCGACTCGCTCACCATCCCTACTTACCGGGAGGTGTTCGGCGAGGCGGTCAGCCAGCAGATGCTGGCGGGCGGCGTAAGTTACGTGGGCGGTATCAGCAAGAACGAGGTGATGCCCAAGTGCTACCGCACGCCGGGACCGATCCTCACGGCGGCTCACAGCATCGGCATGGGCCTGTTGCGGCCCCAAGGCATGATCTCGGGCCTCACCACCAAGGAGGACTGGCGCAACCTCGGTTACGAGGTCAGTGGTGACTTCCGCAAATTCGGTGAGGAGATCCGCCTCAAGCGACCCTTGGCAAACTCGCTCAACCCGGTGCCAGGGCACTACGGCCAGGACGTGCTCTCGTTCAAGACGTTTACTACCCGAGCTGACGAGGTCGCTTGGGTGGCTGAACAGGTAGCGCGCGACGTTGAAGAGGGCATCGATCCCAGCCGGGAGGTTCTCGTCATTGCCCTGGGCAACCATGGCGAGGCGACGCAGGTGCAGCGGAGCCTAGCGTTAGCACTCGAAGCGCACGGGCTCGACTATTTCGTCCCCGCAGCGCCCGGGATCAATACGCTCGAGGTCACCTCGACGCTTAAGAGGCCCAACGCCTTCTGGCATCCTGGGGCCGTGACGGTATCGCGCATCCACCAGGCGAAGGGCAATGAGGCGGACATCGTCTATATCGTGGGTTTCGACGCGATCGCCCGGCGCGAGGCGGACGTGACCTACCGCAACCAGATCTTCGTGGCACTGACGCGCTCACGGGGCTTCGCGCATCTGAGTGGGGTGGGTCAGCACCTGATGTTCGAGGAGATGGAGCGGGTGATGCGGGCTGGGCAGGAGTTCTCGTTTACCTTCTTGAAACAGCCGAAACGCGACCTTAATGAGAGAGTTGCCTGAAGGTTACAAGCCGTCGGTAATTTGTCTGCAACCTGATATATTCCCCTCTGCTCAAGTTCGGAAATATGACTGGAGGAGAGATTTAAGGTCAGCTTGAGTTGAACTGAATAGGTATCCGCCGTACGTATTTGAGCGTTAAACGAAATAGTGGCTGGTGATTCGTAGTGAGTTACAATGCTGCCCCAGACCCCGGTGTGTATGTGATTGTTATCACGCTTCCTTCTCAAGCGATTGATCACTTAGTGTCTCAGTTCAGCTCGTTAGGCGTCAGGTACAGCCGAGTTCTATAGCCAAACGCTTCAGGTCCGCAATCGGCAGGCGCCTACCAATTGTCGGCCAGATCTGGAGCCAGCGCCGTAGCTGTCAATCTCACCCTGCTGGCCGCTTGGTTCGACCACAAACCGCGTGAGACAACGCGTGTCTCACGTTTCGCTAAGCTCGCAGCCTAATTCGGAAACAGTATCTTAGCAAGACTGATTCAGCTATCTCCTACTTACAGTTGACCCCTGGATGTTTCCCCTAAGGTTGATGAGGAAGCATCCAGGTTCGGGGGCAGTCATGACAACAACCGTAGCAGCGCCGATTAATGACCGCCGCCGCATTCTTTGGGGCGGCATTCTGGCAGGTTTGGGTATCGGCGGATTCTTTGACGGCATCGTGCTGCATCAGATCCTTCAGTGGCATCACATGGTGAGCAACTTCTACCCAGTAACGACGGTCGCCGGCCTTGAAATCAACACACTAGGCGACGGTCTTTTTCATGCCGCAACATACATCTTCACCCTGACCGGCCTTTTCCTGTTATGGAGCGTAGCGAGGTGTCGCCATAGCACCTGGCCTATGGGCGTGCTTGTTGGCACGCTCTTTGTCGGCTGGGGCCTTTTCAACGTTGTCGAGGGCATCGTTGACCACCACATCTTGAAGATCCACCACGTGCGCGGCGGCCCAAATCAACTGGCTTACGACTTGGCCTTCCTCACCTGGGGAGCCATCATGCTTATGGGTGGCTGGATTGCTGTTCGGCGCGGCATGCGGAAGATTACAGACAACTCAAAGGCTAGCTAAAACATCGGACATTGCCGAGTTTCGTTTGCTAAAACACTCTTGAGCTTTCAGTTGCAGCTAGGCTCCTGCTGGACAAGCGCACGCATCAACCAGGCAGCGCCCTGATGAACAGAGTGCCGGGTGCAGTTCCTGCCACGCTGTGGAAACGGCTAAAGCCGAACGTCTGCTGGCGGTGCGTTGCGCCCTTTAAGGTTGATATTGTGGTTCTACATGGCTCGTACGCCCGTTCTGACGTTCGACCGGGGCACACTGGTGCTGCACCCACCGCCGCGCGGCAAGGCGTGGGTGGATTACGCCACTTGGGATGACCGAATCGAAAAGTTTAGAATTCCGGCCTTACAGTACCGTGCGCTCGTTCACGCCCTCAAAGATGCCGGAACCGAAATTGATGATAAAGCGAAAGCCTTCAACGTCCAGCCCTTCGAGAGAACCGGATCTCGGGAGCCGCTGGCGCATCAAGCAGAGGCGCTGGCCGCCTGGGTGCGGCAGGGCCGGCGGGGCATCGTCGAGTTGCCGACTGGCTCGGGCAAGACCTACCTGGCGCAGTTGGCCATGCGTACCACGCCGCGCGACACGCTAGTGCTGGTGCCGACCTTAGTACTGATGCACCAGTGGTACGCCGAACTCAAACAAAACTTTCCCGGGGTCGAGGTGGGTCTGCTGGGCGGCGGCTCGTCCGACCGAAGTCCGATCCTGATCGCCACCTACGACAGTGCCGCGATTCACGCCGAGGCGCTCGGCAACCGCTACGGCCTGCTGGTGTTCGACGAGTGCCACCATCTGCCCTCAGGCTTCTACAAGAGCATCGCCGAGTACTCGCTCGCTCCCTACCGCCTCGGCCTCACAGCTACGCTAGAACGTAGCGACGAGAAACACCACGACCTGGATGAGTTGATCGGGCCGCTGGTGTACAGCAAGAAGCCCGAGCAGCTGGCAGGCGGAGCACTGGCCGAGCACCGCATCCAGCAGATCCGCGTAGAACTCACTGATGCCGAGCGCAAACACTATGACGAGCTTAGGGCCATCCGGGACCAATTTCTGTCCGACAACAACATCTACCTGGGTACGCTCAAGGGCTGGCAGCGGTTTGTGATGGCGAGTGCCCGTTCCCAGGAGGGACGCGCTGCTATGCTCGCTCACCGCGAGGCGCGGACGCTGGCGTTCGGCACCGAAGCGAAACTGCGGGTCCTAAAAGAGCTACTTGTCCAACACGCGACCGACCGGCTGTTGATCTTTACTGACGACAACGCCACAGTCTACCGGGTGTCACGGGCGCTGCTCATTCCGGCCATCACCCATCAGACGAAAGTCAAGGAGCGTGACGAGACCATGCAGCGTTTCCGTCGGGGTGAGTACGCCCGGGTGATTACCTCGAAGGTGCTCAACGAAGGCATTGACGTACCCGAAGCGAACGTAGCGGTGGTGCTGTCGGGGACCGGTTCGATGCGCGAACACGTGCAGCGCCTGGGCCGCATCTTGCGCAAGGGTGAGGGCAAGCTGGCGCTCTTGTACGAGGTGGTGGCTGCCGACACTTCTGAAGAGGGCACTTCACGCCGACGCAAGGGCGAGTACCAGACAAAACCGCACCCCGCCAGCCGACCCAAGCCGGACAGCAAACCCCTTTTCGAAGCCATCGAGGGTGACGACGCACCACTGTCGTTCGAGGACCTCTGATGCTACCCAGCGATCTGCTCCTGCACCGTTACAACGGCGAGGAGATCGTCCCTACCCGCCTGCCTATCAACGAGCGGCAGCTGGCACTGGCCGACGAGGTCACGGCCGTTTTCAGGATCTGCGTAGGTAAAAGGCGGCTCGAGCTCGACGAGCAGCTTTCCGTACTAGAGGGGACCGAGACGGACTACCGCATCAAGCGCGGGCTGGCGCACCTGCTCACTTCAGGCTTCTGCACCTTCGAGACGGTCAGCCCGCTCGAGCCTATGACGCTGCGGGAGCGGGTCTTTAGCGTCTCCTCTCCTCTGGTCCTCGGAGATGAAACTACCCTCATGGTGGTGGAGCAAGTTGCCGAAAGCCTGAGCAGGGAACTGGGGCGGGAGGTAACGGGCGAACAGGTGGAAGAAGGACTCTACGCCGACCTGGCCGAAAACCAGATCCTCATCGGCTTCGACCCCCCTCCGGCGGAGGCGCTGCTCCACCGCTACAACCTCGCACAGGTGCAGGGCGTGCTCTACCGAGCGGCAGAACTGGTCATCACTGCCCATCGCAACGACCCGGGCGAGTACAAGCTGCTCTTTCGTTACCTCAAGTTGTTCGGCCTGATGAGCATCATCGAGGGTGAT
Organism: Truepera sp.; assembly: GCA_048594695.1. GTDB lineage: Bacteria > Deinococcota > Deinococci > Deinococcales > Trueperaceae > Truepera. The sequence continues at coordinate 6,650 of JBMDWS010000512.1, forward strand.
CCCGACCACGGCTATACCATCACCATTGATGGCCCAGCCAGCCTGTTCGGCGCCAGCACCCGCTATGGCGTGGACCTAGCCAAGTTCCTACCCGCCCTGCTGCACGTGAGTCGCTGGGAGATGACTGCCGCCCTTTCACCCCGCACCCTACCTGACGGGCGCGAGACGCCCAACCGCTTCACCCTGAACGCCCAATGCGGTCTCGTCTCGCACTACAAGAAGGGAAGCCCGTTCGACAGTATCGTCGAGGAGTCGTTCGCCGCGGGCTGGGATAAGGCCAAAACCGAATGGCGACTCGAGCGGGAGGTAGAGCTCATACCCCTACCGGGCAGCGTGATGGTGCCAGATTTCCGTTTGGTGCATCCGGATGGCCGCACGTTCGTGCTGGAGATCGTGGGCTACTGGCGACCGGAATACCTCAAGAAAAAGTTCTCGCAGGTGGCGCGCTCAGGTAGGGGCGACATCATCCTGGTGGTGTCGGAGCGACTTAACCTGGAGAATGCTGGAGTGAAGGTGCACGAGACGCCCGCGAAGGTGGTGTGGTTCAAAGGCAAGGTCAACCCCAAAGACGTCCTGCAGGTTATTGAAATAGGGCAGCCTACGGCGGGCTAGCGACGTTTCAGGCAGACGTACGTGCTTTACAAATGCGTTTCAAAGTGCAGTAGTTGAATGCTCGAACGAGGCAGAGTCCTGGTCCTTACGAACAAATGTTCGCTCTGGTGTCACATACCCTCACCCATTCTCCATGTTCGAGAGTTTTAGCGTCTCGTTTTTGACTTTCGTATCTGGTTATTGCGTTGAGCTGCGCTATCCGAAAGCTTCGTCAATCTGGAGGGCGCCGCCGAAGAAAAACTGTCGAAGCCCTTTCGCGTCTGGTTCCCCCGTGGCATAGCTCGCGGGAGGAGCGCCGCCGCAGTGGTCATTAGAGCGGCGCTCAGCTGAGGAAGAACTGCATCCACAAGATTAGCGGTTTTCCCAAATGGCGATAGGATCAGCCGAGGTGACCCTCTACGGCAGGCAGCTAAGATTTGCTTGGCTGCGTCTTCATCTTTCATCGTCATGAAAGGCAAAGAGTCTCCAAGCGCGAACCAGGCGAGCTCCTGCTGATGCTGGCCTTTGACGTCAACGTTGCGGTACGAGCCGGTGCGAGTTAGCCACGGACACACGGTAGTGACCAAGATATTGTCTTTCGCATACTCAGCTCGGAATCCGTCTGAAAGCCCGACCAACGCAAACTTGCTGGCGCTATAAGGGGTAAGGTGGGGAACAGCGATTTTGCCACCAATCGAAGCGACGTTGACGACGTGCCCGCCGCCTTGCCTCTTCATGTGGGGGATGGCCGCGCGCATCGCGTGTAGAGGCCCCCAGAAGTGCGTACTCATCGTTTCGTCAAAATCAGCTAGATCCATGTTTTCTAAAGGGCCCACCTGTATGACACCTGCATTATTGATAAGGACATCCAAGCGGCCGAAATAACTCAATATTTCACGAACGGCTTGTTCTACCTGCTCAGGTTTTTGAACGTCAGCCGGTAGGGTTAGGACAGGAACGCCATAGTTTGCAAGGCTCTGCGCGGCGGCCTCCAGGTCTTCCGCACTCCTGGCGAGAAGGGCGAGCCTCGCCCCTTCCGCCGCCAGCTGACGGGCCAAAACCAGACCTAGGCCTCGCGAACCGCCGGTAACCAACACGACCTTGTCCCGAAAAGACCAGGTACGACGTTTGCCGAGCATCATCCCCAGCGTTAGCCCGGCGGCAGCCGCAGCGACCATAGGGACTTTTGCGGAACGGCGGCTCACGGGCGCAACACGACTTTGATGCAGCCATCCTCTTTATCGCGGAATTGTCGATAAGCAGTGGGCGCGTCATCCAGCGTCAGGTCGTGGGTTACAACAAACGACGGGTCGATAATGCCCTGCTCAATCTTCTCCAGGAGTGGTTGTAAATAGCGATGCACGTGCGTCTGGCCCATCTTGAAGCTTAGTCCCTTATTAAAGGCAGCGCCCATCGGAACTTTGTCGATGAAGCCGCCGAACACGCCAGCGACAGCCACCGTGCCGCCCTTACGACACGACAAGATCGCCTGCCGTAAGGCGTGAGGGCGACCTGTCTCCAGCTTGAGCTCCTGCTTGACCCTATCGTAGGGTCCGGCGACTCCCAGGCCATGCGACTCCATGCCCACCGCTTCGATACACGCATCGGGGCCGCGCCCTCCTGTTAGCTGATTGAGTACGTCCCTAGCGTCAACCTCTTCATAGTTGATGATTTCCGCCCGACCGTGTGTTTTGGCCATCTCGAGACGCTCAGGTACGCGGTCGATGGCGATCACCCGCTCAGCCCCCAACATCCAAGCACTCTGGATGGCGAACTGCCCGACCGGGCCACAGCCCCACACGGCAACGATGTCCCCGCCTTTGATATTGCAGCTTTCAGCGGCTTGATAGCCTGTAGGAAAGATGTCAGTAAGAAAAAGGACTTGATTGTCCCGTAAGGATTCCGGCACCTTGAACGGCCCGACATCCGCGAAGGGAACCCGGACGTACTCGGCTTGACCACCCGCGTACCCGCCCATCAGGTGAGAGTAACCAAAAATCCCTGCTGGGGCATGTCCGAAGAGGGTCTCGGCGAGTGCGGCTTTAGGGTTGCTATTGTCGCACAACGACCATAGGTCGTGCTTGCAGAAATAGCATTGTCCGCAAGCAATAGGGAAAGGAACCACGACGCGGTCGCCTACGTGGAGTTTCTTGACACCGGCTCCTACCTCGACGACCTCACCCATGAACTCATGGCCCAGAATGTCACCTTTTTGCATGGTTGGGATGTATCCGTCCAGCAGGTGAAGGTCCGAGCCGCAGATGGCTGTGGCTGAAACCCTGACGATAGCGTCCTGAGGGTTGAGGATCTCGGGGTCAGGCACCTGATCAATCTGGACGTCGCCCCTGCCGTGCCATGTGAGTGCGCGCATACTACCCTCCTAAGCGCGACCTGAGGTCTGACCCTCAACGGTCGCGATCTCACCTGTTTCGAAAAGCTGTTTGAAGCGGTGTAGGTCTTCCTGTAGCTGAGCTGCGGGCTCTTCCCCCATGAGCTTGGCGATGGCGGCCCCGATTCGCCCAAGGGGTGGTTCGTAGGCCAAAACAACCTTAATCTCTGTGCCACGTTCATGATCCAGTTCGGTGAAAAAAACGGACCCCGCGTTCGCCACATCCGAATCTTCTACCGAGCGCCAAGCGATAGCTTGGTCCTCTATATCTTCGGTGATTTCCGCCTCCCACGAGACGCTTGTTCCTGCAGGGCCCGTCGCCGTCCACTGCGAACGCTGGCTGTCCAACTCGGTGACACGCTCTAGGTGGCGCATGACTTGCGGCAGGTTCTCGAGCTTGCGCCAGTAGGCGTATAACTCGCTCGCGGGCCGATCTATGGTGACGTGTTTCTCGACGCGTATGCGGCGCTCGTTCGGGGTCGTTTCCTTGCGGGTTAGCAGGTAGGCGACGTAACCGCCGATGCCAAGGAGGGCGGCACCCAGGAAAATGAGGCTGCTGCCGGAACCACCCGACGACTTTTCCGGGACGTAGAGCGTACCGCTCTCATCTGCTCGTGCCGGAATATCTACATAGCGACCGTGGTCGGGCACAGCGAGCTGCTCAAAATTTCCTGCAAGGTGGTGTAGAGCCACTTTTATGGTTGGCCCCTGCATGGCTGGCCCGTGGCCGGTGATCATGGTCTCCGGTTCCAAAGCCGCCAATGACTCGACGGACGCTTGGGCAGCCTCCCAGTCCGGCGTGTAGTACATAGGTGGGCCGTGTAGCTCGGGCTTCTGGACTGCAACAGCGTAAGCAGACTCTGCTCTTGTGGTTGTGAAGGCGTCACCTACGATCAGGGTCCGGTCGCTCGCTCGCCACAACGAGACGTGACCAGGTGAGTGCCCTGGTGTGTGAATCCAGCTCCAGCCCGGCATTCCTGGTACAGTTCCATCGGCAGGCAGTGGTCGCAGGTGTCCGCCTACATCGATTGGACCTTGTGGATAGAAGCTTGACAGGCGCGCCATTATGCCGCCACCCACCGACGGATCGGGGGGTGGATACTTGGAGCGACCATCCAGATACGGAAACTCGAGCGAGTGAGCGTAGATGGGAACGTTCCATCGGTCGGCCAGTTCACTGAGTGCTCCCACGTGGTCGAAGTGACCGTGTGTCAAGATGATCGCTTCGGGTGGGTGGTCGAGACCGAAACGTTCTCCAGCGGCTTTCTCGATGCTATGGGCAGTTCTGGGCAGCCCGGCGTCGATGAGGACCCATGGTCCCTGAGCTTGACCCGCACGGCCATAAAAAACGACGTTGACGATGGCGAGGCGTTTGTAAGCTAAGTCGGGCGCGACCTGTTGGATCGGGTCGCCGCTGACGACTTCAGAGTGCAAGTCTTCTTCAAAGGAAGGCTGGTCCATTACAGAACCTCCGGTAACGCCAAAAAGGCAGCGAGAACGACGGGATTTAAGCTCCTACGGTTTCGATCGTAGGCCCTAATGATTGTTATGACTAGACGTGTGAGTACTTTTTATACCGATGATCGGTCACTCCAGGTGCAGGTTTGATCTCAGCTGCTGATTCGCCTAACCACTTAATGCAGCGACTTTCCTTGCCGCACGCCAGCCCCGACGTTGTTTGCAAACCATACTATTTTGTCTAAAACATTGCTAACTCAAGCTCAACACCAATAAGCTGCTGACTGCACAAAATGACATAACGTCCTTTATGAAATGTCAAATTCTCTTGAATCCTTAACCGCACAAGCAAGTAACTGTCCATTAAACGATCGTTTTATGGACACTGCCTTTTGAGACTACGCTCAACGCTAATCTTCAAGCACAGAGTGTACAAAAACCCGTCCAGAAATCAGTGTCTAGAGAACCTCAGCACAAGTGGTTTCTGGACGGTGAATTTCGTTTGTCGAGGGTCAGCGTGATAAAAATATGGCACAACCCTTTGGTTCACAGCAGGCCGAATAAACCCGGTGAGACATAGAGAATGTCGAATGGTCCTTCAGTAAAGTTATGACGTCCTAACGCTGATATGTGCTTGGATGGTTTTGCGAGGTGATTTATGTTCGTCGTGGTCTACTTTTTCCGTGTGCCCAAGCAACATGTATCTGGTTTTTTAAGCGTGCAGCAGGAGGCTGGGGAAATTTACAAGCACTATGGGGCTTTGGCAGATGAGACATTCGCGCCTTCTGATCTGGATGCCAAGTATGGCTGCGGTTCTCTACTCAGCGTCATAGATCTAGCTGATCACGAACAGCTTCACATCGGGATAAGTAGATTTGAGAATCGGGACCACCATGACGAGGTGATGTCCAAGGTCGATGCCGACCCACGTATCCAGACGCTGTACGAAGAAATGCTGACGCTTATCGACATGAGCCGTACGTCTCGTGGAGAATTCGAAGTGGCAGAATAACCATAAGAAGGACTCACCCTAGGGTACGCGATTGAAAGGCGTCAACGTACCTGGATGGTTTTCAGGGTCAGGTTAGCGAGCGGGCAGGTCGAATGAGTCGCTTGACCTCCGAACAGTAAAAGCAGCAG
>JBMDWS010000513.1:0-14472 GCA_048594695.1 Truepera sp.
GTCCGTCAGGGCGCTGAGGGCGTGAACGGGCACGCCCGGTAGTGTGGCCTGCACCACCTGCATCTGTCCCTCGACACCACCGAGAACACGACCGGCGAGGTCGGCCTTATTGAGGAGCAGGACCGGACGCGCGCCGCCCGCCCGGACTGCCGCCTCATAGCGCTCTAGACGCCGTACGTTGAGCTCCGGCCCGAATGAACTGACGATAAAGACGGTGTCCAGATTGGCCGCGAGCGTCTGCTCGGTGCCCACGGACGTGCTGCGGTGCCGCCCCGGGGCCAGTCTCGAGAGCTGCGTCTTGCGGGGCAGAACAAACTTGAGGATGGCTCTGTCCGAGTCCCCATCGCTCACCGCCCCACGTTGCAGGGCCACCCAGTCTCCAACCGTCGGAGGCGGCTCGCCCGCGTGGCGCAAGCGCCCGGAGAGCGTCGCCTGAGCCGTACCAAACGCGCTCTGTACCCGAAAGAGCGTCTTTTCGACCCCCACGATGCGGCCCGGCTCGAGCCCGGAAGCCTCCAGAGAAGCGAAGTGTGTATAAAAAAAGTCGTCCCACCCGAGGGCAGTCAGGTCATCATGCGTCATCTCGGTACCCTTTGCTGTATGACGGGGCAGAGCCAAGCGTCCGCCAAGCGCGGCGCGGCTTATCCCCGAAGGTGCGGTATTTGTTTGGGCTGTAGAAAAGGGGGCTCGAGCTTCAGCAGTGCGTCCACGCGGATGTGTCCCCGAAACGCAGCTGAAGCCGAACGACAAAAGCACAGGTTCTGTTCATAGGTTGACACCTCCTCGTGGATTGAAGTGGGGCAAGTATAGCACAGATGTTCAATAAACCGGCACAAAAAAAGCGCGCTTGTGAGCGCGTTTGATTTTTATATTTTACACCCGTATGCGGTATTCGTCAAGATTATGAGGGCTATGCTAGCAAAACGGTGGCTTCACCTCTACAAAGTCCGCGAAAGTGCAGCCTCGAGCCCCCCCAATACAGGAACAACGCGCTAGACTTGGCGACACACAAGAGGGTCGATACAGGTTTTCAGGATTGCACGAGGTCAAGCCATGAGCACAGCGACAAGCGAATTCGAGGTCCGTTCCCCCGCTTCCGGTGCAGTCGTCGGGCGGGTGCCCGACATGGGCGAGCGGGAGGCCAGAGACGCCGCCGAACGGAGCGTCCGGGCGTTCAGGACGTTTCGCAAGACCACGGCCTACGAACGTTCCTCCCTGCTGCGCGGATTTTATGGGGCCATGCTGCGTGATAAGGACGAGATCGCCCGCCTCATCGCTTCGGAGATGGGTAAACCCGTGACCGAAGCTGCGGGCGAGGTCGTGTACGCGGCGTCGTTTCTCGAGTGGTACGCCGAAGAGATCAAGCACACCTTCGGGCAGATCATCCCGAGCCAGTTCCCCCACAAACGGCTCTCGGTGACCTATGAACCCGTCGGCCCAGTCTTCGCCATTACCCCCTGGAACTTTCCAGCGGCGATGGCGACACGCAAGATCGGCCCGGCCCTGGCGGCGGGCTGCACCATCATCCTCAAGGCTGCCGAGCAGTCGCCGCTCACCGCCCTTAAACTGCGCGACCTGTGGGCCGAGGTGGGCGGGCCGGAAGACACCTTCATCGTCCTGACTGCCCTCGACCCGAAGCCCATCACCCAGGTGATGATGGACGACCCGCGCATCCGTAAAGTCACCTTTACCGGCTCAACCGAAGTCGGCAGGCTACTTGCTGCACAGGCCGCGCCGACCCTCAAGCGAGTGTCGCTCGAGCTTGGCGGGCACGCGCCCTACCTGATCTTCGAGGACGCTGATCTGGATCAGGCCGTCAAGGACGTCGTCGCCTGCAAATTCCGCAACGCCGGACAGACTTGCGTCTGCACCAACCGCGTCTATGTTCAGCGGGGCATCAGTGAAGCGTTTACTGAAAAGCTCACGGAGGCCGTGCGGGCGCTTAAAGTGGGCGACCCCCTCGAGCCCAGCACCCAGATCGGCCCGCTGGTAGACCGGCAGGGGCTCGAGAAGGTCGAAGCGCACGTTCAGGACGCGCTCTCGAAAGGTGCACGGGTCGTGCTGGGCGGCAGAGCCAGGGACGGCCTCTACTTCGAGCCGACGGTTCTGACGGACGTTACCGGGGACATGCGCGTGATGCACGAAGAGACTTTTGGGCCGGTCGTCCCGCTCGCTGTTTTCGACACCGAAGCCGAAGCCTTGCGGCTCGCCAACGACACCGAGTTCGGGCTTGCTGCGTACGTCTGGACACGCAACATCTCTCGGGCACAGCGCGTGACGGAGGGGCTCGAGTACGGCATCATCGGGCTCAACGAACCCATTCCCAGCACCGCGCAAGCGCCCTTCGGCGGCGTCAAGCAGAGCGGTTACGGGCGCGAGGGCGGGCCGTGGGGCCTTAGCGAGTACCTCAACACGAAATATGTGAGTACCGGGCTGCAGATCACAACCGACTAGAGCCCGTCGACAGAGCAAAAAAGAGGGGCAACCGAATGGTTGCCCCTCTCCCGTTTGCTATTACGCCTCTAGTGGCAGCTCGGCGCGTCCTGCCCTTCGGGAGCCTGTTTGCCGTCGGTACGAAACGACGACCCGCAACCGCAGGCACTCGTGGCGTGAGGGTTATTGACGCTAAAACCGCCCCCCATCATGTTCTCGATGTAGTCGATCTGCGAACCGTCGATCAGCGGCAGGCTCATCTTGTCCACCACGATACGCACACCACGGTCCTCGAAAAGGCTGTCGCCCTCGAGTTCCCGATCATCTATGGCCATCCCGTAGGAGTAGCCACTGCAGCCGCCCGACTTGACGAACACGCGAATGGCGGCGTTCTCTTTCTGGGCGTTGCCGATAAGTTCGCTCGCTTTTCTGGCGGCGGCTTCGGTCAGGGTCATCCCAATGCTCGGGACGGTGGGTGTGGGTTCAGTCAGCTGGGTCTGGGTCACGCTACCCTCCTTCAATCTCACTCCATTTTATAGCATAGCCCCGGGCCGACCCGTGTCCGGGACTTGGCAGAGGCGGGGTGAGGCTGATATACTCGCTAGTCTTGTGGGCGTATAGCTCAGTTGGTAGAGCGGCGGTCTCCAAAACCGTAGGTCGAGGGTTCAAGTCCTTCTGCGCCCGCCACAAGAAGCGCGTCAGAGACGCAAAAAGTGAGCCCGCTAAGTTGCGGGCTTTTCTCTTGCGGGGTCGTTTGCACCTGCTTTTGCACCTACGGGATTTTTATTAGTTTGTCGTCGCCGGGTCGCTTTTAGGTAAGAAGTCTAGGAGAGAAACGGCACTATTCGCCCGCTGCTCTTCAAAGAGGTGGGTATACACGTCGAGGGTAAAGGACGCTCTAGCATGGCCTAGCCTGTCAGCTAATACTTTAGGGTCTACGCCGTTCCTGATAGCTACGGAGGCATGTAGGTGTCTAAGGTCGTGCAAGCGAACCCTCGGCACGTTCGCATCGTCCATAAACTTATTCCGCAGACGGCGGAGATTATCGGGATTTAGGGGCGTTCCGGTTTCGGAGACGAATACGAGGCCGCTTACAGGCCACGAAGGAAGGCGTTCACTATCTTGGCGCTTATGATGAGCGTCTAGCACCTCGAGCACGTCCGGTGAGATAGCTACCACGCGCCTCCCCTTTTTGGTCTTGGGCGTATCCACAATAAGGCTACTCCCGACTTTCACGAAATTTTGCCGGATAAGGAGCCTATCGCTTTGAACATCCTCCCAGCGCAAGCCGAGTAGCTCACCCGAGCGCAGTCCGGTAGACATAGCCACATAGAAGAGCGCGTAGAGCCTATGTGACCGCGCCCGGTCCAAGAAGGCAGCGGCTTGCTGAGGCGTCCAGAGGGTCATCTCCCGGCGCTCATGTTTGAGAGGCGCTACGGCGTCAACCGGGTTACGGGGAATCAAGTCCCAACGCACGGCTTGCTTGAAGGCTCCAAGAAGCTCACGGCGGCATTTGTTCGCCCGGTCAGGACTTACAGCGGCGGCAACCTCGGAGAGAAAGCGTTGGATGTGAAGGGGCGTCACCTTCTCGAGCTTCAGGCTGCCAATCTTAGGGATGATGTACTTCTGCAAGTTGTAATTGTAATCGTGAGCCGTCCGCGCCTTACCTCGTTTTAGCCGTTCATGTGCTTCAGTCACTCCAAGCCTCAAGTAATTCTAGATAGATAACTCAGCCTATGCGTTACAAGTCCAGCATCTAGACCTGTAGTTATCAGCTTCCCTGTTGCGGCACAACTCTTTCAAACTGTGCTTCGATACCGGGCGAGGCTTGAACCTGTCGCGGGTAGTGTGTTCGTGGCATACATGGTGGATTATATCGCGGGAGTCATAAGGTTACGCGGGGATGCATGATTTCCGGCACAGCGTGTAAGGGAATATTGCACGATAATTCCTAAAGAAACCCGGAAACCTCATGGCTTACAGAAGCCGCTGATAATTTCTAAGGGAAGTGAGCGAGGGTTAGGGGTTCGCGTACCGTGGAGTGTACGACAATAACCCTTAGCGGACGCCAAAGGTTCGGAGCTGACACAAAGGTTGCTAGGAGCCGGCGGGGAGAGGTTATCCCCCACGGCTTCAGGCAAGGGGGTACCCGAAATATAAAACACTTTGTTAAGACCGAGATCGCGTCGTCCTTTCATGCTCACCTGCGCTGACCGAGTGTGTAAGACCTGCTTCGAATAACACCATGTTCTGATTGGCTGTCATCACAAATTGTTAGAAGTCTATTTCTTAAAATCGGCAGGGTTTTAGAAGAAGCGCCGGTGTCTGAATCTGACGCAACGAAGTGTAGGTGTGATTGTCACCTGTAGAGGACGTCTTGCCTCATTGTTCTGGGTTTGTGGTGGACCTCACTAATGAGAAATGTCCTCTTTTGCGTCCTTTGCTAGCGGACTAGACTTTCAAGAAGCACGCCCGTCAAGTGGCGGCGCGCCGGGATGCGCTGACTGATGGCAATGTGCCGGGCCAGGCTTAGCGTATGATAAGTCTGCATGGACGCTACCGGCACCCCGGACAAGATCGAGAAATACTCCATAAGTTCGTTCTCGACTTCGCTGAGGGCACTAAGATCTCCGTGCGTGCGAAGCGCGAACTCGCTCAGGTGGGCAGTAAAGTTCCCGATATCGAGTGCCGGATCGCCGCGCGCGCACAGGTCGAGATCAAGCAGATAGATACGCCTCTCTGCAATTTTAAGCTGTTCGGGATAGAAGTCGCGGTGCAGGGTCACCGCTTCGGGCGTTGGTAACTTGCTAGCCAAGCGAGTACACCGCTTCAGAACTGCGCGTATAGGCCTCTGCCAACTCGGTACGGTCGTCGCGACCACCATCAACTGGCGCTCGAGAATGGCGAGTTCATCTGCGAGCGTATGCACGCGCGTCGCGACACCTGACTTGTGAAGCTTGTGGGCTGCTCGGGCAATACCCGCCAGAAGATTCGGCGGCAGCGTCCGCGTCCGACCGAGGACGACATCGAATCCCTGTCCCGGTACGGCTCGTTGTAGCGTCATTTTCCAGGGCTCGAGCACGCCTAAAGTCTCGGCTACACTGATTCCGTCCTCATTGGTATCGGAAAACCCTGCCTGCCAGAGGGTTTGCTGTAGAGCGTGCGTACGCCTATCGGTCCCCTTGGCACGAACTTTGCCGAAGAGCTTTTGTACCCCGGAGGGCGTGCATACCGTGTAGACGATGAGCGCCCGCTTGCCCAGCTTGTGCCGAACGAGCCTGGCGCTGAGCCCGCCTAAAGGCCCTAAAAGCCCCTCGAGGGCAGGGCGGGCGTGGGCAGGGTTGAGGGCGTCACTAGCAAACGCCAACGCAGGGTCAGTTCGTAGAAGGCGGGGACTCAGCACCTTCATACGGCAGCCAGCAGGCGTTCCGCCCGAACGATAAGCGTTCGCATCTCGCCCGCCCAGTCGGGGCGTCGTTGCCTGAACGCGTGCGGAGCTAGGCGCAGCAGCCCTGCCGCCGTGTAGAGATCGGTTCGGATGGGGAGGCTACCAGCTTGCGCGACGTAGCCCTCACGCAAGGCCCTTATAGCGCTCGCAGCTGCCGCCGCTCCCACGGTGCCGCGAAACGCCTCGAGCTCGAGCTGTGCGGCGAACGACCCCAAATCCCAGGCCGGGTCACCGAGCGCCGCCTCGTCAAAGTCGATAAGCTTGGGCTCCCCCGAACTGAACACGACCTGATCGGCAGAAAAGTCGCCATGGATCGGTGCAGCTGCCGGAGGTGCCTCGCATAGATCGCGTATGAGCCTAGCCGCGATCCTCAGAACCCGGTCTGCAATGTCGGGTAGCAAAAAGGCCACGGCCTCGGCAGCTGCTCGGAGCGGTAAGGCCTCTTCATGGCGAGTGAGAGGGCGCAGGTTTCGCGGGGGCTGGTTGTGGAGCAGTGCCAGAAGACGCCCGACCCCTCCAGCCTGGCGGAGGTCTTTAGTGACTACCCCCTCACCCTGCTCGGCCTCAAACCATGCCCAGGCCAGCGCACGCTTCTCGGCGTGTTGCCCGATAAGCGGCGCAGTGGGAACCGCGCCACCGGAGATACCGATCACACCCGCGAGTGCCCGGTCGAAGTCTCTGGGACTGTAGAGCTTGAGCAGCGCATGAGGTCCTACAGTCGGCTCCAAACGGGCAACCAGCCGACGCTCGGGCTTGTAGCGGAGGAGCCTGAGTCGCGCCTGCCAGAGGTGCTGAGAATGGGGCAAAAGTCTGGCGAGGAACGTCTCGCGCTTACTCTCACTGTCAAGCCCACGCAATCCGCTCAGCTTGCGGTCGTGAGGAAAGACCCGCAGCGCAATATTACCTTCGAGCACAGCAGGCTCGAGCCGAGTAAGCTCTCTTTTATTTCCCTGGCGAAGAACCTTGCCCAGTTTCGCTTCGTCCCCGACACGGTGGGCCGTGAGATGAAGGTGCGTCTCGACGCCTTCGATCCGGAGGGTGTAAGCAGCCAGGCAGTTGACCCCCGGCTTGTAGCGCAGGTAGGTCGGCTGGAGGTCTGAAAGCGAGCGCGTCGGCCAGTGCGCCCTGAGCGCGGCAAGGGTTGCGCCGGGCTCGAGAAGGAGCGCCAGACCCGGCAGCGCTGCGTCGCGCGCGACGATGTTCTGCTCATGCGCCTGCATGGGTCACGGCCTCCTCACGCTCGCGGGTCGAGAGCTGCAGACGGTAGAGCGAGGCGTAACGTCCACCGCGCCGCAACAGTTCGGCGTGACGGCCCGCCTCGAGCACCCTTCCCCGCTCGAGATACACCACGCGGTCGGCGCGGGCAGCGAGACTCAGGTCATGGGTGACGAGGAGCGTCGTGCGACCGCGAGCGAGCGTCTCGAGCGCTTCCTGCACGTACCTTTCGTTCTCTTCATCGAGACCGACGGTCGGTTCGTCGAGAATGAGGATCGGGGCCTGACGCAACGCGGCACGCGCAATCGCAAGGCGCTGCCGCTGCCCGCCTGAAAGCGTTGCCCCGCGCTCGCCCAACACGGTGTCGTACCCTTCCGGCAGACGCATGATAAACCCATGTGCGCCTGCGAGCTTGGCTGCCCCTTCGACCTCGGCGGCGGTGGCGTAGGGGACGCTGCACGCGATATTCTCGTGAACCGACACCCCAAAGAGAATGTTCTCCTGCAGCACCACGCTGAGCTGGGTGCGGAGCGAGGCGAGCGTGTAGTCGCGAATATCGCGTCCGTCGATCAGGATGCGCCCTGCCTGAGGCTCATAGAGGCGCGGGAGCAGGCTCGCCAGCGTGGACTTTCCACTCCCCGACTCGCCGACGAGAGCAACTCGCTCGCCCGGCGCAATCTTGAGGGAGAAGTCCTTGAGGACGGGCATGCCCGGGTCGTACCCGAAACTCACCGCTTCAAACCGAACAGCGCCCCGAAACGGGGCGGCAGAAAGGGCATCAGCGCGGTCGCTGATGGTCGGCTCGGTCTCGAGAATGCTGAGAACCCGCTCACCGGCGGCGCTGGCCTTGGCGAGTCGCCCGGTGTACTTGGCGAAGTCGCGCACGGGCTTGAAGGCACTCTTGAGGTAGGTTACGAACACGACGAGTTCGCCCGCGCTCAGCGCGCCGCCCAGGACCAGCCGCGCCCCGAAGTAGAGGACGACGGCGCTCGCTACGGCGATAAGCACGTCGGTCGTGCGCTCGAGCCCCGCCGCCAGCCGTTTGGCCTTAACCCCTTCACGCAGGCTCTTGGTGTTCTGACCTGCGAAGCTCCGGCTGAAGCGGCGCTCGAGCGACAGCGCCTGTACCACCTTGATGGCGCCGAGCGATTCCGAAACGGTCGCCGCCAGCGCACCCTCGCGCTGGCGCTCCTTACGGGCGACGTCGCGGATCCGCCTCGCTTGGCGCTGGGAGAAGAGCCAGAAGAGCGGCAATACGGCGAGAGCAAGAAGCGTAAGGGACGCGTTCAGCCAGAGCATCACCCCGACCATGCCGAGAAGTACGAGGGCGTTGCCGAGCATAGGCAAAAAGGCCGTGACCGTCACCTCCTTGAGGAGCCCCACATCGGAGACGAGCCGCATGGTCAGGTCACCCCCCCGGGTGGAAGTGTGGTAGGCAAGGGGCAGGCGCTGAAGATGGGCGTAGAGGTCGGCGCGCACCCGAGTCAGCACCCGGTTACCGATGAGTGCGAAGCAGACCGTACTCAGGTACTCGGCAAGCGCCCGAAGCGCCACGACAACGACGAGCCCCAAGGACACGGCGAGCAGCAGCTGTCCCACCGTGAGCGTCCCTAAAAAGCCGTTGCTGCTGCTACCCGCAGGAGAGACGATCACACTGTCGAGGATGAACTTGAGGGGCCAGGGCTCGAGCAGTCGGAACAGGACTTGGGCGAAGAGACCAGCAAAGGCTCCGGCAAGCAGCCTGCGCTCCCCCTTGAGATAGGGTCTAAAGTACAGCACCATCCGCTTCAGACTGGGCAGGCTCGCTTTGAAGTTGGTCGGGCGGCTCACTGGACCAACTCTCCGGCGGCGAGGCCAAGAATCCGCGCTGCCACTGCGTCCCAGGTGTGCCCGCGCAGAACTGTTGCCTTCCCCGCCCGACCGAGTCGCGCTCGCAGAGCCGGATCGTGCGACAGTCGCCGTAAGGCTACAGCAAGCGCGCTTACATCGCCGGGCGGGCAGAGCAGGCCGTTTTCGCCCTCGTAGATGAGGTCGCCAAGCTGGCCGATTCGGCTGGCGACGACAGGCAGTTCTGCCGCCATGTATTCGTAAACCTTGAGCGGTGAAAAGTAGAACCCAGGCAGGTCGGGATAGGGTGCAACCGCCACGTCGAGCTGTGCGAGCAAGGAAGGAATTTCATGGGGCACCACCGCGCCCGTAAAGCGCACACGGTCGCTGAGGCCGAGGGAGACCACTTGAGCCTCGAGCCGCTCCCCTTCCGGCCCCGCCCCGACGATGATGAGGCGAGCAGAGGATAACTCATCGGCGAGCAGCGCAAAGGCCTTCAGCAGAATCTCGACGCCGTGCCACGGCTTGAGCGTCCCGACAAAACCGACCGTGAAGTGGTCGGGGTTGGGCTGCGGCGGCGCGAAGCGGGCTGGATCAACACCATTGGGCGTCACGTGACATTTGCGCTGCGCCCCAGAGAAGCGGCCCAGGTACCCGGCAACCTCGCTCGAGACCGGCAGCAGGGCTGACGCCGCGCCAAAAACCCGGCGGGCCACGCCCTCTGCCTGGTCCTCATGGACGAGCCCCCGATGGGCGCGCTGCTCCTCGATGAGCGGCGCGTTGACCTCGAGCAGGCCCGGGACACCCCCGCGCCGCGCCACCTCCATTCCGGCGCAGCTCCACAGCGAATAGCGCTCGTAGACTGCGTCAAACGGGCCTTCCGCCTCAAGCAGGTACTCGAGCGTCGCGTTGGCGGCAACGAGCGCACGCTCGCGGGCTTCGAGGTCACCTTTAGGTGAGGCAGGCAGCACCACAGTGCGCAAGGTGGCAAGGTCTGTAGGGGCACCCCCCCCCATTTTTGGCGTAAAGAGGGTCACATCCGCCCCGCGTCGGCGCAGCGCCCGCAATACTTCTTGCACGTGAACAGACGCTCCTTTGCTGCCGTAGACAGGAATACCCGGATCAGCCGAAATGTAAGCAAGGCGCATCACGCAACGACCTCTAGCGGTGCGGTGAACAGTCCGCGCACGGCGGCGGTGCTACGCGTGATGTCGAAGTCGCGCTCGATACGGCGGCGCGCCGCTTGACTCAGACGGCCGCGCAGAGTGACGTCCGTCAGCAACCTCCCCAGCGCGTCGGCAAGTGCGTCCGGGTCGTGCTGGGGCACCATGAGCCCCGTGACCCCGTGCTCGAGGAGTTCGGGGATGCCCGTCACGTTCGTCGAGACACACGGCGTGCCGAGCGCCATCGCCTCGAGCAGTACCGTCGGCAAACCGTCGCGGTTACCGTCCTCCCCCACAACGCAGGGCGCGGCGAAAGCTGCGGCCCCCTGAACGAGCGCTGTTAGCTCCCGCTGCGGGCGGGGTCCGACGAGCTCAACGGTGCCACCCAGCCCGAGCTCTGCCACCTGTGAGCGGAGCTGCGGCTCGAGCTCACCCGTCCCGATAATGCGGCAGCGAAACGTGTGACCGTGTGCCCGGAGCCGATCGCAGGCTGTAATGAGGTCGGCAAACCCCTTTTTCTCTACAAGCCGCCCCACCGCAACGATCTCGGGGGGCCGCGAGGTCGGCGGCGTGTAGCCAAAGCGCGTCAGGTCCATCCCGTTGTAGACGCGGCGCACCGCCCCTGCTGCCGCACCGAAGGTCTCGCGCAGATAGGCCAGATTGAAGTCGCTCACGGTGACGACAGCTTGGGCGTCCTGAAGCTTGTGGCGCAGCTCAACCGCAGAGACACTTTCGTGGAAGATATCCTTGGCGTGAGCCGTAAAGCTGTAGGGAACCCCGCTCAGCCGTGCTGCCAACCGGGCGACAGTCGTGGCACCCGAAGCGAAGTGCGCGTGCAGGTGGGTCAGCCCCCGGCTTCTGACCGCCAGTGCCAGCTCGAGCGCCCAACAGGCGTCGCGAGCGTCTTCTTGTCCCACTGCCGCCAGAAATGCCGACGTATCGAGCCCCACGCGCTGTGCCTGCTTGATAAGATTCCAGAGGTCCGAGGCCTTCGGGCGTGGGGAAGCGAGATATGTTACAGGCGCGCGCACCCGCGCGATACCGTCCTGAAAATGCGTATCGGTAGGTGGGTATAGCGAAAAGATCTCGAGGGGAAGTCCTGCTTCTTCATGTGCCAGGATTTCACTCACGATAAAGGTTTCCGAGTAGCGTGGGTAGCGCTTGAGTACGTAGCCGACCCGCGCGGTGCCAGATTCAGGCTGCAACATGACAGACCTCCTCGAGCGACGTCAGCGAGATCGCGTTGTTCGGCTGGTGTGAGTTCGGTAGGGGCTGATTCGGCAACACCGCACAGAGCGCCTGAACCAAGCGCTCAGTCGCACCGAAGTCGAGGCTAGACCGCGCAATAGGTGCGGGTCGCGCCCGCTCGAGCCAGCGCCGAAGGGCTCGCTCCGTGAGATTCTGCGGGTGCAAGAGGTCGAGCAAACCCCGCGCTGCGAGCGCCTCGGCCCGCACGTGTTGCTCGAGCCTTGGGGCCACGCGGGGAACCGTCAGCAGCGGTTTCTCGAAAGAGAGCGTTTCAAAGGTCGTGTTGTAACCGCCCATGGCGATGACTCTGTCGGCGTGCTGAAGGAGTTCGGCAGGTTCTTTGAGAAATTCCATTACCTGCAAGCGGGGGTTTGAGGTCGCCTGCGACCTCAGCGTGCGCCGCAGTTCAGGCGACATGTAGGGGCCGGTCAACAACACACCGTAATAACCTGCGGGTAGTTCGGTCCGGGCGAACGTGCGAGCCAGCGCTTCGCCATCCTCGCCGCCCCCGACCTGCGCCAAGACCAGCTTGCCGAGTTCGGGACGCAGGATACGTGTCACGGCTCCCGAGTCTGAAATCCCTGTAAGACGCGCACGCCCGTCGAAATAGCCGAGGTAGCGTAGTTTGGCGGCAGTCGCCTGCGTGAAGCCGTATGCTTTCGCCTGGTCGTACACCCGCTTGTCGCCGTAGACCCAGACCGCGTCGAAGTAGCGATCGATGGCCGCTTCGAAGCCGCTCTGCGCCCACTGCCGTCTGACGGCCCCCGGCGCGTCGAGGATGTCGCGCAGTCCCAGAACCATGCGCGTTTTCCCCTTCCGGACCATGTGCTCGAGGCTGCGGATCAGCTCACCCGCAGCGCCCGTCGGCACATTGTCGACAATGAAAACGTCCGGTTTGAACGCCCTAAGGGCAGCTTTGATGGCTTTCGAGCGGAGCTTAACGAGTTCTTTTAGGCTCACCTCGAGCGCCCGCGCTTCGTATAAACCTGACGCGTCCTTGGCAAGCGCCGGGAGCGTCAGGAAATCGACGCGGGGAGGAGGGTCGAACTGTCCCGAGAGGGCGCTGCCCGTGAGCAGGAGGAGTGACGCGTTGGGAAACGCGCTACTCAGCACCTGGGCGATGGCGAGGTTGCGGCGCGTGTGCCCCAGCCCTACCGTGTCGTGTGAATAGAGCGCGATACGCAGGGGCTGGTCTTTGACCCGACCGAGGTGCAGGCTGGTGGCAAGGTGGTTGTCCTGTAGGGAAACGTCGGGCATAGTGTCCTCGCTAACTTGTAAGAAGCCCTCCGGAACTGCTTCGCCGCGCTGGGGCTCGAGTCGGTGCGAATGGCGTCAGGGTAAAAAAGCGATGTAAGTGCGAGGTAAGTGTCAGGCTGTGAGATCTTGTGGGCGAGGTGGCGTTGGAAACGTTATCAAGAAAATGAGAACGCGCAAAGCTTCCGTCAAACCGGGGAAGAAACTGCCTCTCGGCGCTCTGGAAAAACCGGCGGTATCGATCAGTCGGTCCAGCAAGAGGGGGCCCGGCCCCACCGTGCTACGCTCTTCATAGCCGAAGCGAAGGGTACCGCTGTAGCTCTGACGAACGCGTCCTTACCTGTTACTTACCTCAGCGATCTAAACTTGCGGTGTCGACGCTAGGGAGCCGGTATGAACATCTTGTTACTCGAAGACGAACGTGACATCGCCGAACCCGTAAGCCAGCTCTTGCGGGCGCAGCGCTATGAGGTGACCTGGGTCGCTGCGCTGGAAGACGCCTACGACGCGCTCGGAGAACGCGACTTCGATCTCGCCATCCTCGACGTGATGCTGCCCGAGGGCGAGGACGCTGGCTTCGAGCTCGCAGAGGGCCTCCGCAACGTGGGCTTTGGCGGCAGCATCCTCTTTTTGACGGCGCGGGACTCTGTCGAAGACCGCATCCGGGGGCTTGACCTGGGCGGGGACGATTACCTCATCAAACCCTTTTCACTTAAAGAACTGCTGGCACGTGTGCGGGCGCTCCTCCGCCGCGAGTCGCAGACCCGCACGGCAACCTTTCAGCGTGGACCTCTCGAACTCGATTTCGCCCGGCGCAGGGTGCTCTGGAGGGCCGAGGAGGTCAAGCTTTCGGAGCGCGAGTTCGCTATGCTCGAGCTCTTCGCCCTATACCCGGACAAAGTCTTCTCGGTCGATGACCTCTTGGAGCGCTTCTTTCCCGACGCTGCCTCGGGGCACCGGGTCGTGCGCGTCTACGTCAAGCAGCTCCGGCAAAAGCTCGCCGAAGTCGTGCTCGACACCGTCCCCGGCGGCTACACCCTCGGCCTTTCTGGCCTGACCGCCTGACGCGCGTCCCTTCCATGCCCGCCGACCTAGCCCCGGACATACGACCACGTTGACACGTCACTTCTTGCGCCCCCCCTACGGCTTCCGGCGGAAGCTAGCGCTAAGTATCGCCGTCGGTGCGCTCCTGACGGCATTCATCGAGGGCGCGCTCGATATCTTTTTCGACGCGCAGATCGCCCGTTTCCGCGACGAGAACACGAGCGTCCTCTCGCAGGAGTCGGCGGTCATCGCCCTCTTCTTGGAATTTCGGGACGACGGGGTCTATCTGAGCGACGAGGCCCTAGCACGCCTCGCGCCCGACACCCGCTTCCAGCTCTTGCGGGACGATGAGGTCGTGCTGAGCGGTCCCGACCCTTTCCCCGTGGATAATGCCGCCTGGGCCATTCGCGAAGGGTTTGTCGAGGGAAGCTACCACTTGCAGATCGCGCGCCCTACCGGCCCCGCCGAAAGGCTTCTCCTCAACGACCTGTTTCTCGACCTGCTCGACGTTCCCCTCTTTTTCTTGCTTGCCTTACTGGTGGCCTGGTCGCTCACGCGCTTTACCCTCAAACCTGTTCGCGATCTCACAGAGGCGTTTCGCACGGTAGCCCGGCAACAGCTGCCGGAGCCGATACCCGTCCCCCCGGGCAACGACGAACTGAGCAACATGGCCCAGAGCTTCAATTTGATGCAGGCGTCGATACGGACTCTTATCGAGCGCGAGCGCACGTTGACCCGCTACGCCTCGCACGAGTTGCGAACTCCCCTTAGCGCCATGAAGCTCCAGCTCGAGTCTTTAGAACTCGGCCTCAGCCCTACCGAAAAGGTCTTGCCCGCCGT
>JBMDWS010000514.1:0-2229 GCA_048594695.1 Truepera sp.
TCACCCCCCGCCGGGTGATGGTCGATGCCCTCGTACGCTTCCATAAAGGCGTTGATCTGCTCGGGATTGACCTCGTCGAAGGTCTCGAGCCGCTGCCAGGCGGTCATCGCGTAGAGCGTGTCCATATCTTCACGCGGGACGATGATCACGCGGCGATAACGGGCACTGTCGTAGGCGCTTTCCAGGGCACTTGCCCGCTGACGGTTTTCCTCGGGGGTTCCGGCGCGGTACCAGAGCACCACCCCGGCGTCCTCCATGTTGTGTACAAGGTAAGGATCGCTGATGCCTTCGCTCGGTTCAGTGTAGGTGCCCCAACCGGCGATGCTCGGATAATGCGGCCCCGAGGTCGGGGGGTTCGAGTTGTAGGTGACTGGATCGCCCTGCCCGATATGCAGGTTGCCCAAGCTGCGAAAGTGCTCGCCGGGAAGCTGCGTCCAGCGGTAGATGTTGATCCCCGTCGGAACAAGGATAAGAAGCGCGATACCGCCTCCGATCAGCCAAGGGGTGAGGGAGCGCTTTTTCTTGTATTTACTCTGCTTGGGGCTTGGTTTTGCCGTTCGTTTTGCTTTTGTTGCCATAGCCTAAATGTAGCTTAAGATAGGGTGAGAACGCTATCTCGAGTCGGACAGGGCTCGGGCGCGCAACCGATTATAGTAGAGGCAAACGCACACATACCAGGGAGGTGTTATGCCCGATATCACAGCTTTTCGCGCCCTGCGAGTCGAACGCTCCGGCGACACATTCAAGAGAGAGGTGACGCAGGTCGCTTTTGACTCCCTGCCTGAAAACGATCTCACAGTCCGGGTGGCGTACTCGTCCTTGAACTATAAAGATGCGCTCTCGGCGACGGGCAACCCCGGCGTCAGCAAACACTACCCGCATACGCCGGGGATCGACGCGTCCGGGACGGTGATCGAGAGCTATGACCCGCGCTTTGCGCCGGGCGACGAGGTGATCGTCACGTCCTACGATCTGGGGATGAATACGCCGGGTGGATTTGGCGAATACATCCGTGTTCCGGCCGATTGGGCGCTGCCGCTGCCCGAAGGGATGAGCCTGCAGGGCGCGATGGTGCTCGGAACAGCAGGATTCACGGCGGGGCTCTGCCTCGAGGCCCTCCTCGCTCAAGGTCTTGAACCCGGTCAGGGTCCGGTGGTCGTGACAGGTGCCTCGGGTGGCGTCGGCAGCGTGGCAGTCGCGCTCCTGGCAAAGCTTGGCTTCGAGGTGCTGGCGAGTACCGGGACCGAAGCCGCGCACGGCTGGCTGCGGGAGCTGGGTGCCGCTGACATCCTGCTGCGTGAAGCGCGCGCCGAGCCGTCCGAGCGGCCCCTCTTAAAAGCGCGCTTCGCCGGAGGGATCGACACGGTCGGGGGCGAACCGCTCTCGAACCTCGTCAAGTCCCTCGAGTACGGCGCTTCGGTCGCGGCCTGCGGACTCGTCGCGGGGCCGCAGCTCGCTCTCACGGTCTACCCGTTTATCCTGCGCGGGGTGAGCCTCTTAGGTATCGATTCGGCGGAGTGCCCCATGGAGGTGCGCCGAGCCGTCTGGGAAAAACTTGCCGGGCCGTGGCGTGTGGACCTTGAGGCCATTACCCGTGAGGTGACTCTCGACGAGCTAAGCTCGGTCATCGACGACATTCTGCAGGGCCAGACGCAGGGCCGGGTGCTGGTGCGGGTGAGCTAGAGGCTTTCGAGTACCACGACGCTGTCCCCGACCGTCATGACGCCCTCCTCGAGCACCCGCGCAAGGATGCCGCCGTGCCCCCGTACTGCGTTGTAGCCTCCCGGCCCGAGCGCCTCCTCCATGCGTGAGCAGGGGTGACAGAGGCCCGAACCCTCGAGGACGGCGCTGCCGATACGAAAACGCCGATCCTTGAGGGCGATCAGGTTGATCCCCGACACCAGCAGGTTGCGCCGGAGCAGTTCGGGTGTGGCCTCGGTCTGCGCTAGGGCGCTGATGACCGGAAGATGCTCGGCCTGGATGAGGGTGATCTGCCGCGCCGAGCTCGAGCGTTTGGCGCTGCGGTGATCGCCCTCGAGGCCGCGTCCCGGCAGTGCGCGGGCCTGCGTGACGCGCTCCGGCTGGGTACGGCGCTCCCGGCGCAGGAGGATAGCCTCGAGCTGGCCTGGATAGGGGAGGGTGGCAAGCAGCTCGCTTACAGATTTGGTCTCGGAATGGGTCATGATCTGTAAAACTCTAACGCGAGCCGCATGAGTCGCGGGCTATGAT
>JBMDWS010000515.1:0-5443 GCA_048594695.1 Truepera sp.
CAATCCGAATCCGGCCAGCGTCATCAACATGAGCCTCGGAGCCAACATCAATCAGACGTGCCCGGCAGAGATCGGCGACACCTTTCGCGCCCTCGGCGACGCGGGCATCATCGTGGTTGCCGCTGCGGGCAACGACAACGTCGACGCCTCGACGTTTTTTCCGGCGAGCTGTGATGGGGTCGTGACCGTGGGCGCGACGGGGCCGACCGGAACCCGTGCGCCCTATTCGAACTATGGCTCCACGGTTGACCTGATGGCACCGGGCGGGGATACCAGCCAAACCCTAACCGTGGGCACCGCGAGCTTTCCCGCCGGGGTACTCAGTACGGTGGTTGATGAAGCGTCCAACACGTATACCTACGCTTTTTATCAGGGAACCTCGATGGCGAGCCCGCATGTGGCCGGGCTGGTGTCGCTTATGAAGGCGCGCAACCCGAGCCTCACCTTCGATCAGGTTCTGGCGCAACTGAAGAGTGCCTCGAGCCTCCTTTCCGCTGCGGCGTGTGGACGCGCTGCCGGAACCGATTGTGGTGCGGGTTCGGTCGACGCTGCTGCCGCGCTCGGGGGCAACACTGGGGCGCCCGACGTGCCCGATACGAACCCGATAGGCACCTACGCCATCGCTTTTTACTGTACGGACGCCGCCTGCTCGAGTTTTGATACGGACTTGTCGGGAATCGTCTCCCTCACACCGACAGCGAATACCGTGCCCTTTGCCGTCCCCGGCCTGTCGGCAGGAACCTACGCTGTTTTTGGTCTCCAGGACATCAACGGGAATCTGGATATCGACCCTGGTGAGCCCATTGGCGTCTACCCACAACCTGTCACGCTGTCCGCTGGGCAGAGGCTCGAGAATATCACCGTCTACCTCGAGGCCTACACACCGCAAGCTCGAGGTGCAGGAAGGTTGCGTGGGCTGCTCGGCAACGAACTTCAGAACCTCATGCGCTAGAAATATCACCAAAACAACGTACGCCGCCTGTTTAGAGGCGGCGTACGTTTTATATAGGGTAGCTACTCGGTCAGACCGCTTACCGTAACGACCTCGCCACTGCCCGGTGCGCCCACACCGTTCAGGGTCAGATAGGCCGTGCCGTCCTCGGCAAAGGCGAGGGCCGTGGGGAAAGCGAGATCTTGCAGCACCGCTTCGCTCTGCCCGTCACGGATGCGGACGACTGCGCCCGTGTTCGGGGTGGGTCCCTGCGGCCCAAACTCTCCGAGAGACACGGCGTAGAGTGCACCGTCCGGGCCCAGCTTGAGATCGGTAATCATCGTCAGATCGGTCGCGTAGTCGCTGACGCTGCCGTCGTCGGCAACCGTGACCACTTTCGCCGAACCGGGGGTAAAGGGGAAGCCAGGCAGGAGTGACACGTAAAGGGTGCCGTCGTCTCCGAAAGCTACCCCGGTCGGGACCGGATCGGCTTCCTTCGCGCCCCCTCGAGCCGGGTTGGGCAGCGGCCCGGGGATACCCTCAAACGTGGTGATGAGCGTCACGTCTCCGCTTGCCGGATCGACCTTGATAAGGTTATTGGCTCCCGCATCGGCGACGTAGAGCATACCGTCCGGTCCGGTCGTGAGCCCATAGGGGTGCGCCTCTTTGACGAAGCCGTCGGAGTTTTCGGCCCTTTCGAAGTCCCAGATGCTGGCAACTTCGCTGACTTCTCCATCCCCTACCTCGACGATGGACGCCATGAGCGGTAGAGGTTCGGGTCCGCTGAACTCGGCCCACACGCCACTTGTCGCGTAGACGCTGTCGCCGACGAGGGCCAGGCGGGCACCCCCGGTAGCTTCCATGCCGGAGAGGAGGGAAGGGAGCTTGGCAACGTCGGTCTGGCTGCCGTCGGCAGCGATCCGGACAACACGCGACGTATCCCCGGCGGTCGAGGTCTGTTCCTCGCCGGTGTCGGGGTTGGTCGTCGTAAGGCTCTGTTCACCTCCTGTTCCTGAATCGATAACCCACACGTCGCCGTCCGGCGTGACGAGCAGGCCCATCGGGCTGTTGAATCCGCTCGCGAAGGGTGTCGTGGTCGGACCATTCTGGGCCAGACCCGTGGAGGCCAGCAGGGCCAGAAGGATCGCGGCAGGTTTGTGGACGCTCATGGTATTTCCTTTCGTGGGCTAGGGTTGCCTTTGAATAAGATTGCTTTTGGCTAGGGCTGCTTTTGACTAGGGCTGCTCGAGAAACATGACGAGGTCGTTCAGTTCGGTTTCGGAGAGATCGGTGAAGGCGGGCATGCGGTAGCGGCTGCCGGCGTAGGCGGGGTCTTCGTAGGCTTCAGGCTCGAGAATGCTCTCGCGCAGATAGCTCGAAACGGTCGTGGCTTGGCCCGTGTACACGCCGCTCTGCAGTCGCGTGAGGACCGTTTGGGCGAGGTGATCGTGGCTTGGGCCGAACATGCCTGCAGTTCCGGCGGCGCTCGAGGCGTGGCAGGTGCCGCAGTACGAGGCCAGATAGACCTCGCGCCCCTGCGCGATCTGCGCCGTGCGTTTTTGCGGCGAGGTCATGACGGTCGGATGGGACGCCGCGCCCAGCAGACCGAACCCGAGCGCGAGTCCCAGAGTTGCCTTGACAATAAGGGTAGAGCGGATGGCATTTCCTTTCTCGGACTGAAATCTTCGTGAAGTTTAACGAAAAGAGCGTGACTGGAACGTGACTAAATAGACTCGAGACTAAAGAAGCCCTTTTACGTCACTCAAAGGGCCTCTGGAGAGCATATGTCGAGCCAAGTTTAATGCTGAAACTTTAGAAAAACACTTTGCCCCAGTCGAGTTCATCGAGTGGCCTGAAAACGTCGACATACTCGAGCAGCACACCCGCCGACTGATTGCGGAACATGGCGCATTCGACATGTTTGCCCTTGCGCTTGATGGCCTCGACAAGCTGGACATAATCGCCGTCACCGGACACGAGCAGCACCGTGTCGTAGGCGTCCTCATAAGCGAGCGAGAGCGATTCGACGGCGATAGCGACGTCGATGCCTTTTTCGACGAGCGTGCCGTCGAATCGGCGATGCAGGCGCCCAAGACGCACGGTGGTAAAGGGGATGCGCCTAAGCGATTCGAAAAACCGCTGCTGACCCTCACGCAGATCGTTTTCGTAATCTTCGGTCAAGAGGGCGTTGTAGTAGTACGTGCGGACGAGCTGGCGCTTTCCTAGAAGCTGGGCGACAAGCTCCTGCAGATTGAAGCGGGTATTGGAAAGATTGTCGCGCATACCGTTATAGAGATTACTGCCATCGATAAATATCGCAACACGGTTAGGCAAGATAGCACTCCTGGTTACCAGAAAATAATAAATCTCCGCTAGTGTACAGGCTGAATGAGAAAATTCATAGAGCAAAACGAGCGCGGGTAACCCGCGCTCGTTTTCAAGCGTTTTGTGGTTTAGCTACTGGACTTTTGTGCCCTTTCGCGGTTGTAGGCCTCGTACGCTGCGCGGCCGACGGCGAAACCGGATGTGGGTTCGGACTCGCCCCGGCTCTCCGTGCTCTCGGCAGCGGGGGCGCGCTTGGTATACGAAGCGTACGCTTCGCGCCCGACGGGGAATCCCATGCTCGGGGCGCTCGTCTGCGGAGCTTCGGAAGCGGGTGCGGGTGCGCGTTTGGTGTACGAGGCGTAAGCATCACGCCCGACGGCCAGGCCTGACGAAGAGGCTGCTGCTCCAGCACCGTCGTAGTCAGTGCCGGCGGCTGCGACACCCTTACTGCTGTCGCTGTCGTCCCAGCCAGCAGCCGAGCCCTGAAAGCTCGCGTCGCTCGCCGCTGATTCCGCCGCAGCTGCGTCGCTCTGACCCGTGTTGACGTAGCGGTTCATGACGTCTACAGCGCTATCGGTTTCGCTCTCCTCGGCACGGACCGACACGAGCGCGCCGCCTTCATTGAGGCCATTGACGTAGTAGCTCGCTTCGTCGGCAGGGATTCCCTCGCGCCGAAGTTCGTCCTCGAGCTGATCGTTGTTGCCACGAAAGCGCTTGATCACGCTTCTGTTAAACCCGTGAGCGACAAGCTCCTCGACGACACTTTCTGCAATCGCTTCGTTTTCGAACAGTCCTATGACGTTGTTGGCCACGTTTCTGACTCCTTTACGACCTACTTGATATTGTCAAATACCCTAATCTAAAGATACCCATTTTTTTGTACTCGTGCACAGGGTTATGGGCGCCTACCCCACACGCTTCAGCAGTTCTCGGAGCTTTCCGGTTGCTGGGGTCTCCCAAAAACGCGGGGCGGAGTCGCACGGTCAAACATATGCCCGTCGGACAAACAAACCTCCTCACGTTCCCCAGGCGACAAATACGCCTCATCTGCTTCGGACCGACCGTCTGCCGGGGAGCCTATGGTGCTATCTGCCCAATTGTAAACGGAGATCGCTTTCGTGCCAAATACGCCTGTGCAACCGATAAGGGAAAGCTTTTGGAAGATATACACCGTGTTTTCTGAGTGTTTCTTGAAGCGAGGGGTCGTTCGGCCTAGGCGTGTAGGCTTGGACATGACCCAAGAGACTGACAAAAATCCCGCTACGCGCCTCGAGGCCAAGCGCGTTGCCTCGTTCGACCTCGATCACACCCGCGTACGTGCACCCTACGTCCGGCTTGCCGGACACTACGAAGGCGAGCGCGGCGATGTGGTCTCCAAGTTCGATCTACGCCTCGTGCAGCCCAATCAGGCGGAGATTCCGACCGCAGCCCTGCACACCATCGAACACCTGCTCGCCGGATACCTGCGTACCACCCTCGGCGACCTCATCGACGCTTCACCGATGGGCTGCCGCACGGGTTTTTACCTCACGGTCTTCGGTGAGCCCGAAGAGCAGCAGGTTGCCAATGCCCTCGAGCAGGCGCTCGAGGCTGTTCGCGACCACATAGGCGAGATCCCCGGATGTAGCGAGGAACGCTGCGGAAATTACCGGGATCACTCGTTACCGGGCGCGCAGGCCTGGGCCGAGCGCATCCTGAAAGATGAGATTATCGTTCAGGAAACCGTGTTATTGGAGTAAAGATGTGTTTGGAGTGAGAAATTTGGCAGGTGCATTCTCACCTTCTCATTAAGTCTCTCACGCAGGGCGGTCTCATACTCCTGTTATGGACCGCAAACCTTTGGTACTGATTATTGAGGACGAGAAAGAGATTGCCAAGTTTATCGACCTCGAACTGCAAGCCGAATCCTACGAGACAGTCGTGACCTATGACGGCGTCACGGGCCTCTCCAAGTTTCGCGAACTCAACCCCGATCTCGTCGTGCTCGACCTGATGCTGCCCGTTCTGGACGGCCTCGAGGTGGCCCGGCGCATTCGCAAGACTTCGAACACTCCGATCATCATCCTGACGGCCAAAGACTCGGTCGACGACAAGGTGCAGGGGCTCGATTCCGGCGCAGACGATTACCTCGTCAAACCGTTCTCGATCGAGGAGCTACTGGCCCGCGTCCGTGCACACCTGCGCCGC
>JBMDWS010000516.1:0-1606 GCA_048594695.1 Truepera sp.
AGGCCGCCGACACCGTGACCGAGATGAATAAGGTCAAACACGCCTTCGAAGCGGGCGTTCCGGCGCAGCGGGGGATCGAGCATTGACCCTCTGCTCACCTTCGGGGCCGTGCTGCTGAGCGTGCTCTTAGACCTGCGCTTCGGCGAGCCGCCCGCCGCCCTGCACCCGGTCGTAGGAATGGGCCGCTACCTCGGGCTCAAGAATCGGCTGCTGGCGCTCTCCCAAAGGGCTGCGGTAAGGTTCTGGCTCGGGGCGGCGTTCGTGGGGGGTGGGACGGCGCTCTGTACTGCGCTGGCTTGGGGTGTGCAGCGGATGCTCGAGCCCCTCCCCTGGCTTGTCGCGCTACCCCTCCTGGCCCTTGTCCTCAAACCGTTTTTCAGCGTGTCGGCGCTTCTATACGCGGGTGAAACCGTCAAGATGGCACTCTCCTAGGGCGATCTGCCCGAGGCCCGCAGGCTGCTGGGCTGGCACCTCGTCAGCCGTGACACGGTGCAGCTTACGGAGAGCGAGGTCGCGGGCGCAGCGATCTCCTCGCTGGCCGAGAACCTGACCGACAGCATCATTGCGCCGCTCCTCTACGCGGCGCTGTTCGGGCTGCCGGGAATCGTCCTGTACCGCTTCGTCAACACCGCCGACGCGGTGTTGGGCTACCGGACGGCAACGCTCGAGCACTTCGGCAAGGTCGCCGCACGCGCCGACGACGCCCTGAACCTTGTCCCGGCCCGGCTCGCAGCCCTTTTACTCCTCGCTGTCTTGACTCTGCGCGGGCGATCCATCGCCCCCCTGTGGCGCGGCCTGATGCGCGACCGCGAACTCACCCCCAGCCCCAACGGCGGCTGGACCATGGCCCTGACCGCGCACGCGCTCGGGGTGAAACTTGAAAAACGCGGCGTCTACAGCCTGAACGCGGTGGGGCGAGGCGCGACTTCCGCCGAGATCGGCAGAGCGCAGCATCTTCTGGGCTGGACAACGGCACTGGGGCTCGCCCTTTACGGCCTCGTGTGCCTGCTCATCTGGAGCGTTCGTGGCTAGACCCGAACCCGTCCTGCAGCGCGTACCGCTCGAGCCCCACGGCGGCCCGGACGGTTCCCACCCACCCCGCTTCGATTTCAGCGTCAACAGCAATCCTTTCGGCCCACCCCCGGAGTTGCTCGAGGTGCTCGGTCAGACCGACCTCTCCACCTACCCCGACCCAACCGAACGAGAAGCACGCGCAGAGGCTGCCACCTTCCACGGCACCACCCCCGATCACGTCGTGCTGGGCAGCGCCGCCGACCTCATCTACCGTCTGGCGGCGTGCTACCTGGACTCGAGCCGCAGCGTCCTCATCGCCGTCCCGACATTCGGCGAGTACGCCCGCGCCAGCCTGCTCTACGGGGCGCGGGTGCGCAGCGTCAGCGTCTACGAAAAGGACCACGCGCCCGACGCTGCATCGCTCGAGCGGGCCATCCTGCAAGGCCGTCCCACCCTCGTGTTTCTCTGCCACCCCAACAACCCGACGGGCCACGCCTGGGACGCGCCCGACCTCGAGCGCCTAGCCGCAGCCTGTAGCGCGGTAGGAGCGCTCCTCGTTCTCGACGCGGCTTACCTCGAGCTGAGCGACGTG
>JBMDWS010000517.1:0-1982 GCA_048594695.1 Truepera sp.
GTCGACGTCCGTGCCGACGTAAAGCGCGGCCGTGTAGAGGATGGTCTCCCTGTCGCCTTTCATGGCGTCTAGCGGGCTGGCGTAGCCAGGGCCACAATGAGCGTGAGGGTGGTCGTGATCGTGTGGGTGGGACGTCATTACTCTTCCTCCCGAGTTCGAGATGATGGGTGTCTGGGTCGACGTTGGCCTGCGCGTTCTTCACATGTTTCGACCCTCCTCTCACAGGTTGGGCTGCAGCTTAGACGAGGCCACGCCACAAGGACGCCACGCCTCCCTTAAAGCAAATTGGGACTTATATATTTTGCGCGACCTAGTTGGTTTGGCGAAGCTGACTTACTCTCATGGTAGGGCGTGGCAAGGCGCCACGTCTTGAGAGCCGCGTCCTAATGTGTGGGGTACCCACCGTTCTGGGGGCAGCCATAGCTGGGAGCTGGGTCCTAATCGGTCTCTCGAGCTCTTTGTTTACGTCCGAGCCCGGCTTCACGCGCTCTAACGATGGCTTGCGCCCGAGTCTCGACGGTCAGCTTGGCAAAAATGCTGGTGATATGGTTCCGCACGGTAGCCGGGCTGCGGATGAGTTCGGCGGCGATGGCGTCGTTGCTGAGCCCTTGGGCGATGAGTTCTAGCACGTCGCGCTCGCGCCCGGTGAGGTCCGGGAACGGCTCGGCGCTGGGTGAGGTGCTGGCTGAAACACCCAGAAACGTGCGAACTTCGTATAAAAAGCGCTCCCAGGCGGGTTCGGTCTCGAGGAGCACGTGATTTTTGCTGCCAAGCGGGACAAAGCGGGCGTTAGGGATGAGCGTGGCGAGATGCCTGCCTTCGTCGAAGGGGACGACGGCGTCCGCTTGACCATGAAGGATCAGTGTAGGGACGTGAACCTGTGAGGCGTGCTCCGCCACATCGACTGAAAAGTAGGCTTCGATAATGCGCGAGGCCTGCTCCGGTGATGTCGTGATGCGCTGGAGGTCGTTGAGCCAGCGCATCTGCAGGTCCGTTCCTTCGGGGATAAAGAGCGTTGTGTAAACCTGGCGAAAGGCCGAATTTTCCTGACCCCAGCCAAACGAGATCAGGTCGAGCAGCGTCTCGGCTTCTTTACGCTGTGCGGGACTGAGGCTGCGTCTAAACCTTCCCCGGGCGTAACCCCCGTAAAGGATGAGTTTGCTGACCCGCTCCGGGTGGCGCACCGCGTAGGCGATGGCGACCGTGGCGCCGTGGGACATGCCGAAGAGTGGAAAACGCTCGAGGCCCGCTGCCTCGATGACGGTTTCCAGGTCGCTAACCCAGGCGTCCAAGGATAGGTTCGTGGTCTCGCGGTCCGAGAGGCCACACCCGCGCTCGTCGTAGCGCACCAAGGTGTGGTGGCGTGACAGCTCGGTGAGCCAGTGACGCCACACCGGGCTCTGCCCATCGAACTCGAGGTGCGAAAGCTAGTTGGCTACCTTGACGAGCGGCAACCCCGCGCCGCTCGTCGCGTAGGCGAGCGGCACGCCGTCCGGTGCAGTACAAAAGCGGATCTCTTGGCGCATGATTCACGACTTCGTCAGGTCATCATAGGGGTTCAGTCGACCCCTGACAACGTCGCTCCAAGCCGAAGGGTCAGCCGCGCCTCAGACACGATGAGCGCCCTGCCCCAAGACTTTCGGGTTCAGGGCCGCTGGGTATACTTTATTCATGCCCCAAGCAGAGCGTTTTCAGGCCGATCCTGCTGCTCGAGCCGCCACACTTCGCGCCGAACTGCGCGAGGCGAATTACCGCTATTACATCCTCGAGGATCCGACCCTTTCCGACGCCGAGTGGGACAAGCTGTTTCACGAACTCCGGGCGCTCGAGGAGACGCATCCCGAGCTTCTCACCGCCGACTCCCCGACCCAGAACGTCGGTAGTGCGCCCCAAGCGACCTTCGCCGCAATTCGCCACCCGCACCCCATGATGTCGCTGGACAACGCTTTCGATCTGGCGGGTCTGGAAGAGTTCGAGGCGCG
>JBMDWS010000518.1:0-10331 GCA_048594695.1 Truepera sp.
GCCCCCCCCCCGGCGCGCCGGGCCGAGGGATCGCGCCCGGGCGGCTGCGACGGCTCGTTCGGGTCGGGCATCGCCGGGTCTTCTGGAATGATCGCGTAGAGCATTCTGCCTCCTCAGTTTTGGATGTTCCCAGTCTAATACAGTGTCGCCGCCGTGTGGGTTTGCTGCCGACTACTCCCTGAGCAGACTATTCCCTGAAGTGTACGTTGAGACCCCCGCTGAGATAGAGGCCGACCGTCCTCGTGGTCAGGGTGTAGCGGGGTTGCGCCTCGAAAAATACACTGATGAGGCTCTCGGTGTCGATGTCGAGGCCGAGAGTGCCGCCGATAAACAGAGCTTCGCTGGCGTCGCGGACGGCGTAACCGGCGCCGCCCCCGAGGTAAAGGACCATTTCTTCGCCCCTCGTATAGAGCAGGTCACCAGCAAACTGAAAAGCCGGGGTGCCGCCAAGGGGCGGTAAGACGCGCAAAGTACCGCGCAGGCCGAGTTCACCACTCAGGTCATAGGTGCCGAACTGCACACCCAGATAGGACACGCTCTCTTCACCCCTCATCTCGGTCGCGATCGGCAGGCCCAGAAAAAAGCTGGCCTGCGCGCGGGACGAAAGAAGCGTGAGACAAATAATCGAAAAGAGAATACCATAACGGTTCATGAGGCCTCCTAGAGGCTTATTCGGCTTGAGGATGCGTCCGATCCGGGTCGGCGGGCATACATGTCAGGTGCTGCGGGGCAGATACTTTTCCCAGATCGCGTCGATGTTGGGCAGGATGCCGTAGGCCGATGTGAACATGAAGCGTGGCGCGTAGGGCTTGCGCTTTAGCATCATATGCGCTTCCTCCGGCGTGCGGTCGCGTTTCTGGGCGTTGCAGCGCCGACAGCAGGCCACCACATTTTCCCAAGTGGTGCCGCCACCCCGGGAGCGCGGGATGACGTGATCGAGTGTGAGATCGCTATATTTACCCAAGCAGTACTGACAGGTGTGATCGTCGCGGCGAAAGACGTTTTTGCGGTTGAAGGCGACGCGGTGCCGAGGTGGACGCTTGACGAAGCGTTTGAGTCTGATCACGCTGGGCACGGGGAAAATCTGGCTGGGCGAACGCAGCACCTTATCCGAATCTTCGACCCGCTCGGCCACGTCGTGCATCAGCAGGGCGACGGCACGCTTGACCGAACAGACGTGCAGGGGCTCATAGGAGGCGTTAAGGATTAGAACCCGCGTTGCGTTGACGTTGGCGACAGGGGAACCGTCGGCGGCTTCTTGCGGAGCAGCCTCGAGGTCATCGTCGGCAAAGACCGCGAACATATCAGCTTCTTCGCGGTCGTAGCACTCGCTGTCGGTGCGGTAGTCGTCGGCGGCAGGGCCTCCTCGGAGAGCGTTAGCAAAGTATAGCCCGGTTTTGTCAGGTGTGCACCCCCTTGGAGGCGCACGCCCTAGCGCGTCTCGAGCGCGAGGTCCACGAGGCGCGTGACGAGGTCACCGTACGGCACGCCACTCGCTTCCCAGAGCTTGGGGTACATGCTCGTACGGGTAAAGCCGGGCATGGTATTGATCTCATTAAGATAGAGCGCCCCGTCGTGCAGGAAAAAGTCCACGCGGGCAAGCCCTGCGGCGTCGATAGCGCGGAAGGCGCTGAGGGCGAGCTGCCGGCACTGCCCAGCGACGCGCTCCGGCACGTTGGCGGGAATAAGGAGCGAGACCAGTCCATCGGTATATTTCTTCTCGTAGTCGTAAAAGGTGCCGTCTGCGCCGATCTCGCCGACGACGCTCACTTCGGGTGCGTCATTGCCGAGAATGCCGACCTCGAGCTCCCTGGCTCCGACGAGCCCCCGTTCGACGATGAGGCGTCGGTCGAAGCGGGCGGCGTTGGTGAGGGCCTGTTGCAGGCTTTCGCGGTCATCGGCCCGGCTGATTCCGACCGAGGAGCCGAGGTTGGCGGGTTTGACGAAGAGCGGATAGGGGAGTGTCTCGAGTTCCCGCAGCACCCGGTCCGGCTCGCTTTGCCACGTGCGGCGCGTGACGATCCGGTGGGGCACCTGTGGCAGGCCGTGTGCGGCAAAAACCGCTTTCATCATTCCCTTGTCCATGCCTACGGCGCTGCCTAGGACGTCCGAGCCGACAAAGGGTAGGCCCATGATCTTGAGCAGACCCTGAACGCTGCCGTCCTCCCCGAAGGGACCGTGGAGGATAGGGAAGACCACATCGAATCCCCTCTTTTCGAGCCTCTCTAGGCCGCCCGGGGCACTCGCGCCCGAGGAGCTGCGACCCGTCTCGAGCGCTCGCTGCGACGCCTCCCCTGAGAGTAGCTGACCCTGCCGATCGATGACGAGCGGCAAGACCTCGAACCGCTCGCCCACCGCAGAGAGAACCGACCGGGCGGAAGCTAGCGACACCTCGTGTTCGTCCGACCGACCCCCGCATAGGAGCAAGACGCGGGGACGCCTCATATGGCCATCTCTCGCTCCGAACGACGGGACGAGGGAGGAGTCCGCGAGAAGCGGGAACTAATGCGCTGTAAAGTGTGTAACTTACACATGCCTCAGCCTACGGCTTTCGTCGGCCTTTGGCAAGCGCCGGACGTTTCGGAGTTCGTAGAGTGACTGACAAAAAACCAGAGGGTTGTGTGTTCTACTTAAGCCACCCGGTGTCCAGCTATTTTGAGGTTTCAAAGGCACCGCTGGAGGCATTATGCGTAAACTCATCCTGAGTCTCATGATCACGTTTGGGGCGTTCGCCGCCGCGCAGGGCGGACCCATCACCATCGGTTCGAAAGTCGATACCGAAGGGTCGGTCCTGGCGCAAATCATCCGACTGGTGCTCGAGGCCAACGGTTTTACGGTCAACGATCGCAGCGGTTTTGGTACGACTTCGGTCGTGCGTGAAGCGCTGCTCGCGGGCGAGATCGATCTCTATCCCGAGTACACGGGCTCCGCACTGACCTTTTATCCGGACGCGGATGTGCCGGCGGACCTTACCACACAGCCCGACGCGCTCTACGAAAAAGTCAAGGAGCTCGACGCAGCAGCGGGCGTGACCGACCTGGGCCGCTCGCCCGCCAACAACACTTGGGCCATCGCCGTGCCCCAGGCGCTAGCCGATGAAAACAGCCTCGAGACCATGGCCGACCTGGCTGCCTACATTAGCGACGGGGGAGACTTCAAACTCGCGGCGTCGCAGGAGTTTGTCGACCGCGCTGACGCGCTGCCCGCTTTCGAAGAGACGTACGGCTTCGACGTTTCAGCCGATCAGCTTGTGATTCTTGCCGGGGGCAATACCACCCAGACCGAAACGGCGGCGGCGAACGGCACCGACGGTGTCAATGCCGCGATGGCTTACGGCACGGACGGGACCATCTCCGCTCTTGGTCTCGTCACGCTTAGCGACCCGGAGAACGCTGTGGCTATCTATCAGCCTTTCCCGGCGGTGCGCACCGAAGTTGCCGAGAAGTACCCGCAGCTGGGTGAACTGCTCGATCCGGTATTCGCCACCCTGACCGAGACGGTGCTGCAGGACCTCAATGGTCAGGTCGCTGTCGACGGTGCGAACCCTGCCGACGTAGCGCAGAGCTACCTCGAGGAGGCTGGCCTGCTCCCGCAGTAAGACGAGGTAAGCCGTCGCACGCGTGAGCCGCACCGCCGAGGGAGTTCCCGACGGTGCGGCTTCGTCGTAAGAAAGGACACTAAGGGTGAGGCGCTTCAATCTTGTAACGCTTCTCGCAGCGCTGGTAGGATTATCAGGGCTTTTCGGCACGGGCTGGTTGCTGGTCAAGGCCAACCGTTTGCTGGCGGGTGAACTCTATGGGGCTTTCGCCGTTTCTACACCCCTGGCAAGTGGCCTCGCCGCAGTGTGGGTGCTCGTTGCCGTCACGAGTCTGCTGCGCTTTCCTGCAAGAGGGTGGTTTCTGGCCCTCCTTGTGACAGCGGGTCTTGTCGGATCGGCGCTTTTAGTAGGGCTGGGCTCGAGTACACTTTCGCTGGCGTCATCCGATCCGGAACGGACGCGGGTCTCGCTGCAGGGTGGGTTCTGGCTCTCGCTGCTGGCCTCCTATATCGGCCTCTTCGGTGCGCTTGGCGACAGGCTCGAGCGGCCTTGGGTAAGAGCAGCGGTCGTACTTCCTGGTCCCCTCATCGTTTTGCTACTCCTCGCAGGCGGACTTTTTTCCCGGCTCGGCCTCAGTCAGGAACTCGCCGCGCAGGGCGGCGACTTTACCGCCGAACTGCTGCGTCATCTGGGCCTCGCCACGACGAGTGTCGTGCTGGCCTGCCTCGTCGGAATTCCGGCGGCGATTTGGGCGGCGCGTAGCGAGGTGGCGGCGCGCCTGGTCTTACCCTTGGCCTCGTTCTTGCAGACGATCCCTTCGCTGGCTCTTTTTGGCATCATGCTCTCGCCGCTGGCCCGTTTGGGTAACGGCGTGACGGTGCTGCAGGCGCTCCTCTTTAGTTTCGGAGGGCTACTCGTCACGTGCTTGTTTGGCTATGGGGCCACGCGGGTGCCCCCACCGCTCCGGCGCGTTTTGAGCCTTCTCGCCCTGCTGGTCGCCGTGCTGCCCCTGCTCCTTTTGGGTACCATGCTCGCGGTTTTACTTAACGATGCGTTCGTGGCGCTTTTCAGCCTGGACGCCTCGGCGCTGCGACTACCCGCGAGCTTGAGTGCGCCGCTCTCGGGCCTGGGTGTCCGGGGGATTGGCACGGCTCCGGCCCTCATCGCCCTCACGCTCTACGCCTTTTTGCCTGTCATTCGTAACACCTACACAGGCCTCAAAGAAGTGCCGCAGTCCGCTACCGAAGCCGGGCGCGGCATGGGTATGAGCGCTGCTCAGATCCTGCGCCGCGTCGAATTGCCCTTGGCCCTGCCGCTTATCCTCGAGGGCGTGAGGGCGTCGGTGGTCCTTACCATCGGCATCGCTACGGTGGCCTTTCTCATCGGGGCCGGTGGTCTCGGAACCTTTATCGAGCGGGGTATTTCGCAGCAGGTGCCGGACCTCATTTTGCTGGGTGCGCTGCCCATTATCGGGCTCGCGCTCCTAGCCGACGCGCTGCTGCGGGGGATCGGCACCCTCGTGACGCCGCGCGGCATTCGCCCGGGCGCGTAACCAGGGAGAGCTATGATTCGACTGGAAAAGGTAAGCAAGAGCTACGGGACGCAGGTTGCGGTCGAAGAGACCAGCCTCGAGTTCCCGGACGGGGAACTCGTGGTTCTGATCGGTCCCTCGGGCTGTGGCAAGACGACGACGCTCAAGATGATCAACCGCCTGATCGAGCCGACCGGGGGTCGCATCTTTATCGGCGGGCGCGACGTGACGGAGGTCGATCCCGAAGCGCTGCGGCGCGGTATCGGCTATGTGATTCAGAGTATCGGGCTCTTTCCGCATATGACGGTGGCCGAAAACATCGAGGTGGTGCCCAAGTTGCTTGGCTGGGATAAACGGCGGCGGGAGGCGCGAGCGCACGAACTTCTGCATACGATCGGGCTCGAGCCCGCCCGCTACGCCCGTGCCTATCCCAAGGAGCTGTCGGGTGGGCAGGCGCAGCGTGTGGGCGTGGCGCGGGCGCTCGCCGTCGATCCGCCCGTTCTTCTCATGGACGAACCCTTCGGTGCCGTCGATCCGCTTACCCGCGAACGCCTGCAAGACGAGTTTTTGCGGCTGCAGGCGCAGCTCAAAAAAACGATCGTGATGGTTACTCACGACATCGATGAGGCCATCAAGCTGGGCGACCGCATCTGCGTCATGAACGTCGGGGTGGTCGAGCAGTACGACACACCCGAGGCGCTTCTGGCTCAACCCAAAAGCCGTTTCGTGCGGCAGTTCGTCGGGGCCGACCGGGCGCTTAAACGCCTCAGCCGGGTGCGCGTAAGAGACCTGACCCACGCCGGGCGGGCGCTCGATGTGAGCGCCTCGGCACGTGACGTCGAAGCCGCGCTGGCGGCCTCGAAAACTGTCTACATCACGCGGGATGGCAAGCTCGCGGGCTGGCTCGACGGGCGGGCGTTCGCCCATGATCCGGTGGTCGCGGGCGCCCTGACTGAAGTCACACCAGCCTACGCTGTGTCCGAAGAGGAGGACGTGCGGCAGGCACTCGCCAAGATGCTCGCGCAGGGCGTCGCCGAACTGCCGGTCGTCAGCGCGGCGGGAACTTTCAAAGGCGTGCTGAGCCTGACTGGAATCCTCTCTGCGACCGCGCAGGGCAGCGACACCGAGGTAGCTGCCGCGTGAGTGTGGTGGCAACCGCGCCGCGCCGCGCTGGAGCCGTGTGGCGCAGTCTGGCGCAGGTCGCGCTGGCGTTCGGAGTGTTCGGGCTGCTCTTTTGGCT
Source organism: Truepera sp. (assembly GCA_048594695.1). Lineage (GTDB taxonomy): Bacteria > Deinococcota > Deinococci > Deinococcales > Trueperaceae > Truepera. The sequence goes on from JBMDWS010000518.1 coordinate 6,310, forward strand.
CTTCGCGCAGCAGGCCCTCTGGGGGCGCGTGCTGGCCTACTTTTTTCCCCGGCAGCGCGAAGTCCTCTACTCGCGCTCGAGTCTCCTGGAGCTCAGCCTCGAGCACGTGCAGATCGTCGGCACGGCGCTCGCCATCATTCTCGTCATCAGCCTGCCCCTCAGCGTTTGGCTCACCCGACCTCAGGGGCGCGCTTTCTTACCGCTCGTTTCCTCGCTGCTGGCGGTCGGGCAAACGTTCCCTCCCATCGCCGTGCTGGCTCTTGCGCTGCCGTACTTTGGTTTCGGCCTCAAGCCAACCCTTATCGCGCTGGTAGCCTACGGCCTGCTACCTGTCACACGCAACGCTATCGCCGGGCTCGAGGCCGTGCCCGAAACCCTCAAGGAGGCGGCCTCCGGCATGGGCATGACGCCTTGGCAGCGGCTGTTTCGGCTCGAGCTGCCGCTGGCGACGCGGGTTATCCTGGCGGGCGTGCGGACGAGCACCATCTACACTATCGGTACCGCGACCGTCGCGCCCATTATCGGCGCAGGTGGGTTGGGTGTACCGATCATTGCCGGGCTCACCAACAGCAACCTGGCCTATGTACTGGAGGGTGCGCTCCCTGTTGCGCTGCTGGCGCTCACAACGGATTTTGCTCTGGGGCGGCTCGAGGCGGCGCTCACACCCGCCGGGCTGCGCTAGAGAGTTCATGGACTTGCCTGCGGCCTTACGTCAGGCGCTGGGGCGCGTTCTTGACGGAGTGAACCCGGCTGAGCTGACGCAGGCGTCCGCGACCCTCAGCGCTCGCTACCGGGCCGAGGTAGCGGACGGGACGCTGCATTTGTCTGACGACCGCGCGGCGCTGGCCTATCTGGCAGCACGCTTACCGGCGACCTATGGTGCAGTCTCGGCGTGCCTGACGCACCTTGCCTGGGCGCGTCCGGACTTTCTTCCGGAGACGCTTTTCGACGTGGGTGCCGGGCCGGGTACGGTCTTGTGGGCCGCCCTGACGCGCTGGCCCGGATTGCAGGGGGCAAGGCTGCTCGAGGCCAGCACCCCTATCCGCCGCTACGGTGAAAGGCTTGCAGCCGAGTTGCCCCTCGCGCCCGTTTGGCTCCAGGCCGATGTGAACGCAGGGCTCCCGGACGAGGCCCCCGCCGACCTCGTAACGCTGGCCTACGTCCTTGACGAACTTGGGCCGGATGTCCGGACGCGTCTCGTGACGCAGCTCTGGGCGTTGACCGGGAGCGTGCTCCTCATCGTCGAGCCAGGAACCCCGGCGGGCTGGCAGCGTATTCTGGCGGCCCGCGAGCAGCTCATCGGGGCGGGCGCGCATATCCTCGCACCCTGTCCACACGCGGCGCCGTGCCCGCTCCACGACCCCGACTGGTGCCACTTTTCCCAGCGTGTGCCTCGCTCGCGGACGCACCGCCAGACTAAGGGGGCGGTGATGGCCTGGGAGGACGAGAAGTACAGCTTCGTGGTGGCCTCGAGGCAGCCTGGCACGCTGCCCCGTGCACGGGTTCTCTCTACGCCTCGAGGTCGGCAGGGTCTGGTTAGCCTTAAACTCTGTCGTGATGCAGGTGACTCTGCTGTAACGACCCTGAGTAAGCGCGACGGTGACACCTACAAGCGTGCCCGCCGTCTCGACTGGGGTGACCCCTTTTAGCGTGTCAGGATTGCGGGGGCCGCTGCCAGATCATCGACTGAAAGTGAAAGTCGGCGCTGCGTTCCAGGCTCACAGGGACGCGGCGAAAGTAGTGCAGGTCGAAAGATGACATGACGCGTTCCAGCAGATCGTGATCTTGGTAGTAGGCGAAAAAGCGTTTGGGTTCGTGGTTGTCCCCCGGCCACACGCCCTCGAACGTTTGACCCCCGTAGACACCGAAATAGAATAGGCCCCCGGGGTTTAGATATGTGGAGACGCGGCCCAGTATCGCTTCCAGATCGGCTTTGGGTACATGGAGGAGACTGTTGAGTGCGTAGACCGCGTCGAAGGTTCGCTCCCCCTCGAGGCTCAGAAAGTCCACTTCATGCGCCTCGAGCCCTTTACTGCGGCACAGGGCGACCATCTCCGGGGAGAGGTCGGTGCAGGTGACCTCCAGGCCGTTTTGCTGAAAAAAGAGGCCGTCGCGGCCCGGCCCAGACCCCAGCTCAAGCAGGGTCTTCGCGCGATGCCCGGCGAGGTGTTCCAGAAACACGTCGCGTTCTCGAGCCTTCCAGTCGCTTAGTCCGCTTCCCTCACGCTCGGCAGCTGTCGCGTCGTAGGCCGTTCGTAGGGTCGGCAGGACGTCGTGATAGCGCATGCTTTCCTCCTCAACGCTCCCATGCTATAACCGAAAGACAGCGATGTGAAAGGACGACGCCATGTCTCGTAGGCTCCGCCTCTGGGTACTGCTCTTGGGTCTTGGGTTTATTGCCATGTTCGGAACCGCGCAGGAAACGCCGCCAAGAACTTTTACCAATCCGCTCACTTCAAGCGGGGCCGACCCTCAGCTGACGACCTTCGCGGGCGCGTACTACCTGACCTATACGACGGGTTCGGACATTCAGGTACGGCGCTCGGACAGCCTGGGCCAGTTGGCTGAGGCCGAGGAGCAGGTCGTTTGGTCGGACACCGATCCCGAGCGCTGCTGCAACGTGTGGGCCCCGGAACTCCACCGCCTCCGGGGGCCGGAGGGTTGGCGCTGGTACGCCTACTACACCTCTGGACCTGCCGAGTGCTGCGCGAATCAGCGAATGCACGTGCTCGAGAGTGAAGGGGACGACCCGCTCGGTCCTTACCACTATAAGGCTCGCCTGTTCGATCCCGAACACGACTTCTGGGCCATCGATCCCACGGTGTTCCAAATCGGGAGGGCGCAGTACGTCGTCTGGAGCGGGACACCGCAGGACAAGATGCGCTACGAAAAGCCGCAGTACCTCTACATCGCCAAGCTCCGTAATCCCTGGACGCTGGTTGGCCCACGCGTCGAACTCTCCCGGCCCGAGTATGCCTGGGAGAAGGTGGACGGGGCGGTCAACGAAGGTCCGGCAGTGCTGCTTCACGGTGGTAGTGTCTTTCTCTCATTTTCGGCGAGCCTCTGTTTCAGCGACGATTATAAGCTCGGCCTGATGACGGCCCCGGTAGGCGCGAACCTGCTCGAGCCTGCCTCCTGGCGCAAGTTGCCCCAGCCCCGCCTGACCCGCAACGACGATGGGGGAGCGTTTGGTCCCGGTCACAACGCGTTTTTCAAGTCGCCGGATGGTAGCGAAGACTGGCTCATCTATCACGCCAATCCGGTCGCCGGCCTCGGTTGCGGGGCGCTGCGCTCCCCTAGAGCGCAGCAGGTGAGCTGGGGGAGCGACGGTTTACCCCGCTTCGGGGTTCCGGCACGGCTTGACGAGCCCTTGTCCCTGCCTTCGGGCGACGCTGCCGAGCGGTAGGTTGGGTCTCACATAGGTTCAATACCCTCCATAGGCCCGGCTCGAGGCGTGTCGCCAGTTCCCACTGGGTGTGGTGCTCGAAAACGGTCTCCCGCGCATCGGTCTTCCACGCACGGGCCTTCCACGGATGCCCCCCCTTTCGTAGCGCGCATCGCGGGCCTTTATCGCCCTCAGCACCGCTCGGATCCCTGGGCTCAAACTCGTGTGTCTATATTGGCGCTATGGATGAAAAGCTTTGGCGTCGTGGATGAAAGAGGACCTGCGTCCTCTAACCGCAAATTTACAAAATGTGCGTAAACCGCCTCGTCTGTGAAGCTCCGATATCGGCTTCACCACGTGAGGTGTGATCTGTGCAAGTTTCAAGACTGCTCCGGGGACAGCTGCTCGAGTCTCTGTTGGTGATCGTTTCCATCATGGTTGCTGTCGCGGCGCTCACGGATGTGGCCAACCTGATGGCCCTGGCCGAGAGAGACTTCAGCGATGCGAGCACGTAGCCTCTATGCCCCAGAGCGTGGTCAAGGCTAAGGCAAACGACGACGAGGCGTTCTACGAGGGCACCCAGCCCGCCGACGTGCGCGAGGTCGGCCCGAAAAACGCTGCCGCGCCCCACACTCGC
>JBMDWS010000519.1:0-1877 GCA_048594695.1 Truepera sp.
CATCGAGGGCTTAGACGCCTTTAAAGACTTTCAAAGTCAGTACTTCGCCGAGCCTGTCTTTACGGAGCTGAGCGCCACCACCGATCAGGTCGTGGCGACACCCGAAAAGGTGGTCGCTGCCTGGACGCTCGAGGCGACCTACCAGGGCGGACAAGGGGGCACGGTAGCGGCGGGTACGCCTGTGACATGGACCGGAATTACCATCATGCGGGTCGAGTGCGGCAAGGTGGCAGAGTCCTGGACCGAGGCGGACGCGCTCTATCGCCTGCAGCAGATCGGTGCTGTCGCCGAGGATCTTCCCTAATCGCATCTCACAAACACGCAGACCGGCCCGGACGAAGTCCAGCACCTCATACCCTGAACGTTGGTAGGTTGACATGATCGCCAGCATTATAACGTACGCCCTCGAGCACTTCACCCTCACTTTCCTCGTCGTCGGTTTCCTCGCTACTGCTATCTCGCTAGCGCGCAAGCCCAAGCCTTTGACCTCCGCTGTAGTCGTCGAGGAGCTGTTTGCCTACTTTTTGCTCTTCTCCATCGGCCTCTCGAACATCTACAACTTCGTGCTCCACGTCTTCTTCGGCGAGATGACTGCCGGGTTTATCGGCTGGGCGCAGAGCCCCTTTCAGGCCGAGGTGGGCTTTGCCAGTCTGGGCTTCGGCGTTGTGGGTCTATTGGCGTTTCGGGGTAGTTATGGCCTGCGCCTCGGCGCGGTGGTTGCCCCGTCACTTTTTCTACTCGGTGCGGCTGGAGGCCACATCTACCAGATGGTCACGCGGGACAACTTCGCACCTGGTAACGCGGGCGCCATTTTCTACACCGACATCCTCATCCCGATCTTTGGGCTCGTCATGCTCGGGTTGGAGCGGCGAAACGCAGCGGACGGACGGGCTGTCGTGCGGCGGACTCCCGCTAGACCTTAACAAAAGACTATTTACACTGATCCTGAAGGTGCGCTCAATTATGGGCGCACCTCAACATGGGCGCTGCCGACAGCACACGAAAACTCATCAAAATATCGAGGACCGGGCGACAATATGTTTTGTCGTCCGGCTGTGACGCCCATCGCGAGCGCCCAAGCTAGCTTGGGCGTTAGAGCGGGTTTGAACCGCTGTTGATCTACACTTCATTGCACCCTGACGGTCATCTCCATCGTCGTGCCGTAGTACGAGTCGTTACTAAAGGTGAGCGACTGTGAGGCGGCAAAGGCGTCGCTGTCGTCGGCCGCGATGAGTACAGGGCGTACCGCGCCACTCGGATCTAGGTACCGACCTGTCACCGTGTAGCGGCCAATCGGCACGTCGTTGATTGCGCCGCCTACGGGCTGCTGAACGAGTGTCTGCCCTGTGCTGCCGTCAATGAGGGGACCTTCTGGAGTCAGCGTTAGCTCGACATTTTCTACGAGAAAATCGGCGTTGGACGCCGACGGCGCGGTCGAGAACGGTCACATCATGGGGCGCGTCTCCCTCAGCGAGCTGCAGGTACTCGCGAGAACACGAACTTAAACTGCCACGACCAACCAGGAAATATGGCGTGGTTGACAGCTGTGGGCGTCGCTGCCGGAATGAACGTACCTGCCCCCGGCGGCTTTTTCGACGAAGACCAAAAAAGCCGCCGCGCCTCGGCCTGGAGCACGGCGGGTCCGACGATATTCAAGCGGTGCCGTTAATGGCTTTTAACGACCCCTCATTATCCCCACATCCTTTTCAGCCGACTGTAAGCCAGTTAGTGGTTGGGTCCGCTACGGTCAAATCATGAAAAAGTTTGGAAGCAGGTTAGGGCTAGGGGCGGCAGCCTTCGCTGTTCTCATCACGGTCCTACTGAGTCTCGGTACGGGTTCGCTCGGCTGGTACGCGCTCCCTTGCCGACAGATGGCG
>JBMDWS010000052.1:0-16430 GCA_048594695.1 Truepera sp.
GAACGCTGCTATCACCGGGCTCATGGTGGACGCGCTGGACTGGGACACGCTGCTCGATACCCGCGTCCTGCACCTCACGGGCATTACCCCGGCGCTCGGTGGCACCTGCGCTGACCTGGTTCTGGAGGCCGTCCGGCGGGCGACAGCCAAGGGCGTCACGGTCTCTTTCGACGTGAACTACCGCAGCAAGCTTTGGACGCCCAAGGAGGCAGCGGCAGGACTCACAGGGCTTTTGCCCTTTATCGATCTCCTCATCTGCGGCGAAGCGGACGCGGAGACGGTTCTCGGCGTGAGGGGCACCGCGCTCGAGACCCTCCGTGCCCTGCACGACCTGACGCCTGCCCGGCACATCGTTCTGACCCAGTCGCAGCGAGGTGCAGCAACGCTCATGGACGGTGACCTCGTTCAGATCCCTGGCAGAGAAGCCGTCGTTCTCGACCGGCTCGGTGCGGGGGACGCGTTCGCAGCGGGTGTTCTGGATGGGTTGCTGTCGGATGACATCGTGCTGGGCCTCGAGCAGGGCGTGCTCTTGGCCGCGTTCGTGCTGGCGCAGCACGGGGACATGCTCGTGACGACGCGTGAAGAGGTGCAGCGGGGGCTGGCGGGATCGGGTTCGAGGCTGAGACGGTAACGGCGCCGAGCGTGTTCGCCGGACGGCGTCAATGGTCTCAGGTGCGTGAGAAAGGGTCAAGCGGATCGAGTACAGGACACTATTTTCGGTCGGCTGGGGGCTTCTCCCACGACGCTTTTACAGAAACCGTGCTACGCTGACTTATGAACCTTGGCATCAGACTTTCACCTTGCGATGTTTGCTTGCTGTTTATACCCGTATGAGTAGGTTTTTATCTCTAACGGCGTTTGCAGCAGAGGTGGGCTGGCACCACAGCGATATCGAGAAGCTCGTCGCAGAAAATAAGATCAAGGCCTATCAGCTGCTTAACAGTGAGCCTTACATTCCCAAGACGGAACTGGCACGAGTCAAAAGAATGACCTATCAAGTAAGCACGGTAAATGCCAAAGAGGAACGGCTCATCCAGGACGAGGCAGACCGCGTGAGCCGCGCCAATTCACGCTCGAAGATTGCCGCCGAGCGAGAGGCGCTGGAGTCCAAAATCGAGAACCGGAGATCGGCCCTGGCTCTAAAGCGCGCAAACACTCAAGTCGACGGTGGAGATAGCTGAACTCCCGAGGGGCAAACGCAACGTTGGACGTAAGCCTCGTGGCCGAGCGAGCCACGAGGCCAGGGGATCAGTCGAAGATACGCGTCGGCTGCCCGTCCAGGCTGAGCGTGTTTTTCTCTTCCCAGTAGGCCTGAATATCTGCTTCACCTTGGCGCTCGGCCCAGTCGTGCATCTGCTGCCGGTCGCCCTCGTAACTGTAAAGCGGTACGCCGAAGCCGCACGAGGTCTGGACCATTTCAACGTGCAGTTTGAAGATCTGCCGGGCGCTCAGCAGGGTAGGGAAGAGACCGATGTACGCGTTCCACGCCGCGTCGCGCGGATGATAGACTTCCGCCTTGCCGTAGAGCCGCAGGATGAGCGGATTGCCTTCAAAGGCGCAGAACATAAGGGTCATGCGTGGGTTCTGGAGCAGGTGCGCAGCGGTCTCGTTGCCGCTGCCCGTACCGTTGAGCCACACCACGGTCTGATCGTCTAAAACCCGCAGAGAGTCGAGCCCCTTGGGGGAAAGGTTGACGTGCCCATCCGGGGCCGCCGTCGCTACGAAAAACATGTGCTGACGTTCGATAAAGGCGCGGTGCTTCTCGCCGATGCTGGGGAACCGTTGGCCCATGCGCCCGACCTACACGTAGGGCAGCTGCGCGGCGGTGCGGGCGATGTCGACGTCGGCCTCCAGAAGCTCCGCAATCGGGTCCCAGCGGCCTTCGCTGAGAGCGCTCCTGGCGGTGCTGCGCACCGACACCTGATGGACTTCGCCGGAAACCGTCACGGTCTCGTTGATAACGTCGATGGTGATGTCGGCTTCGGGGTCGGCTTCGATGGCGGCGGCAATGGTGCGAATCTGCTCGATGGTTGCTTCGACACAGGGCATCCCCAGAGTTGTCGAGTTACCGAAAAAGATCTCGGCGAAGCTGACCGCGATAACGGCCCGGACGCCCGCCCGGTAGAGAGCCTGGGGTGCGTGCTCACGTGAGGAGCCGCAGCCGAAGTTGATGCCCGAGACGAGGATGGGCGCACCCTTGTAGCGCGGATCGTTGAGGACGTGCTTTTTTTCGCTGCCGTCTTCGTTGAAGCGCACGTCGTAGAACATATACTGCCCGAGGCCGTCGAAGGTGACGCACTTCATGAAGCGTGCGGGGATGATGCGGTCGGTGTCGATATCGTCGCCTGCGACGTAGACGCCGCGTCCTTGAACCTGAGTGATCTTGTCGAGTGCCATGCTTTTCTCCTAGGGGTTGGGTTTGGGAGGGTAAGGGTTGTTTTGAGGATCTTGGGGCGTCTGGCGTACGCCGCGAAACAGGTAGAAGAGGCTCGAGCCCAGCAGCCCGCAAAACACGAGGGCCAGCAGCACGGAGAGGACTAGGGGAAGGTTGCTCTGAAAAACCAGCCAGAGCAGGAACAAGCCCAGACCGACGCCGTTGAGGATAAGTCCTGTCTTGATACTTGGGTTGATTGGGTTGGCTGCGGTCGGCGCTGGGGGTTGCTGCGCGCCTCCTCGATCTTGCGCCATCTCAGGCTCCTTTCCTTACACACACCATGAGCCCGGTCGACCACTCGAGGCGGGTACAGGTAAAGCCTGCGCGCGCGGCTAAAATCTCCATCAGGTCGCGCTGGCCTTGCCGGATGCTTCGCAGTTCTTCACCCAGAGGCACGGAGAGGTCACGCTCGTCTGCCCAGCCGATCTCCATATCATCGACGATGTAAAAGCCGCCGGGTGCGACGAGGTCGAGCGCGAGTTTGGGATGGTCGATCTTGCCCGGATAGGTGTCGGCGAAGATGAAATCGAAGGGATCCCGAGACGCTTCAAGGAACTCGAGCCCGTCCCCGATCCAGAAGCTCACGCGGGGGTCCGTGCCGAGGTGTTTCTTGGCAACGTCCACCTGCGCCGCGTTTTGCTCGACCGTGACGAGGCTCGAGGCAGCGTCCATGCCCTGCAAGAGCCAGTAGGTTCCCGCGCCCACGCCGGTACCAAGTTCCAGAAACCTGCCGCCCGGTTTGCTCGCAGCCAGCGTCCTGAGAAAGCTGCCCGTGAGGTCGGGTGAGCTCTGAGTAAAGCCGAGCGTCTGCGCGTCTTGCTCCATAACGCCCGTCATGCGCTCAACGCGCTTTCGCAGGTTTGGGCGTGCTGTACGATGCGCTCGGCCGCTCTTCGTGGGGCGTGGTCCGTAACGTCGAGTGTCAGGGTGTTGGGGTGGTCGGGACGGTAGACCTCGAGCGTTTCACTCTGGCGGCGGGCCACTGTAGCGTCGACACTCTTCATTCGTTCGCGACGCTTGGGTGTGACGACGCGGCGACACAGTTCGTCCGTCTGGCAAACGAGCCGCACGGGGATAAACAGGCTGCTCCGCTGCGCCGCCACGTCGAGAAGCAAGTAATACGTGGCGATAGCCAGGGGCGCGTCGCCCTCGACGAGCACCTGCGTAAAGACGAAATTCCAGTCGCGGGGAGAAAGCGTGGCGATGGTCTCGAAGACGCCGTCCCGTATCTGCATCGTCCGTTTCCAGACTTCATCCGGCAGGGGCGTCACCCCGTCTTGTTCGATCAGGCTGAAGACGGGGTTGTTGATGTAGTGGTTGTCCACGATCCGCGCCCCGGTCAAAGCGGCGAGTTCCTTGGCAAGGGTGTACTTGCCGACGCCCGCGAAGCCGACGAGGTAAAACATGGTGTTCTGGAGCTCGCCGCCACGCATACGAATTAAGCCGTCGCCGTCTCTCGTACGCCGAAGACTTCTCGAGCGTCGCTCACTTCGCCGGTGATAGCCGCCGCCATCACCATCACCGGGCTCATCAGCACGGTACGCCCGGTCACGCTGCCCTGCCGCCCCTTGAAGTTGCGGTTGGACGAGCTGGCGCAGAGTTGATCGCCGACGAGCTTGTCCGGATTCATGGCGAGGCACATGGAGCAGCCCGCGTCGCGCCACTCGAAGCCCGCTTCGCGGAAGACCTCGTCGATGCCGAGTTCCTCGCACTGGTACTTGACGATCTGCGAGCCTGGCACCGCGATAGCCTTAACCTTCGGCGAGACTTTGTGACCCTTGAGGTATTTGGCGGCCTCGATAAAGTCCGACATGCGGGCGTTCGTGCAGGAGCCGAAAAAGGCGACGTCGATGGGGGTTCCGGCGATAGGCGCGCCGGGAGTGAGCTTCATGTGCTCCAGGGCCTCGGCGATGTTGGCCTTTTCGTTTTCCGGTGCATCCTCGACGGTCGGGACGTTTTCATGGATAAAGATGGCCTGCCCCGGGTTGATGCCCCAGGTCACAGTCGGGGCAATGTCCTCGGCGCGAATATTGACAACGTCGTCGTAGACGCAGCCTTCATCCGAGGCGACTGCCAGCCAACGTGTCACAGCGTCGTTCCAGTCGGCTTTGCTTGGCGCGTAGGGGCGACCCTTCAGGTAATCGACCGTCGTCTGATCCGGGTTGACGTAGCCGCAGCGTGCGCCGCCCTCGATACTCATGTTGCAGACGGTCATGCGCTCTTCCATGCTCATGGCGTCGAATACGCTGCCGCCATACTCGTAGGCGTAGCCGATGCCGCCCTTGACGCCCAGGACGCGGATGATGTGGAGAATGACATCCTTGGCGTAGACGCCCGGCCCGAGGTCGCCGTCGACGTTGATGCGGCGGACTTTGGGCTTACTCATCGCCATCGTCTGGGTCGCGAGAACGTCACGGACCTGACTGGTGCCGATGCCAAAGGCGATTGCGCCGAACGCGCCGTGCGTGGCGGTGTGAGAGTCGCCGCAGGCGATCGTCATCCCCGGTTGGGTGATGCCCTGCTCGGGGCCGACCATGTGGACGATGCCCTGCTTGCCCGAATCGGTGTCGAACATGGTGATGTTGAATTCAGCGCAGTTTTTGCGCAGCTCTTCGATCATCTCCTGGGCGAGCGCGTCGGCGAAAGGCTCGAGCCGCGTGTCCGTCGGGACGATGTGGTCGACCGTAGCAAAGGTGCGCTCGGGGTAGCGGACGTTCAGGTTCAGATCACGGAGCATCCCGAAGGCTTGCGGGCTGGTGACTTCGTGGATCAGGTGCGTCCCGATAAAGAGCTGGGTCTGACCGTTGCCCAGGGTTTTGACGGTATGCGCGTCCCAGACCTTCTCGAAAAGACTTCTGGGCTGTGACGTAGACGTGTCCGACATGGTTTTCCTTTCATACCCGTAGCCCATTCACGAAAGCGCCCCCGAGGGAATCCCGGGGGCGCTCCTTATTTAGCTACAAAGGTTCTTACGCGGTGGCGACCCCGAGGCAACACATACCTAGAATTAGGCTACGGGTGTCGTGAAGGGTACCGACCATCTCAGAGGAGAGTATACGTGCCCTTTGGATGAGTGTCAACGAAGTACCGCACGTTTCTCTGGGTGCGCTCACCTTCTAGACAGAGGTGTCGGCGTCTTGCCGGGCCGCTTCGCGGGCGCGCTCCCCGACGGTTTTGGCAGCCTGTTTACCTTTCTCGAGCAGATCCTTGCCGTCTTCCTTCGCTTCGCTGCTCAGTTTCGCGAACTCTTCGCGGGCGCTGTCCCGGGCCTCCTCGAAGGTTCTCTGTGCGACGTTGCGGGCGCGCGCAGCAACGTCGCGGGCCTGCTCGCCGAACTGCTCACGCGCACCACCTAGCAGTTCATTCTCTTTTTTGGTGCTGGGAAACAGAATGCCGATGAGCGCGCCGAAGATGAGCGTGATAAGGCCAGCTACGAGCGGCTGATCTTCGATAAAGCCCGTGACGCCCCGCTCGGTACGCTCCGCAGCATGTTGAACGCGCTTGCCTGCCTCCCGGGCACGCTGTTGCAGACCTTCGTCGCTATCTTCTGCCCAGGTCGTCGGATAACTTTCGTGTCCTTTATAGGCGTCGCGCTCACCCGTGTCGTAGCCGCTATCGTAGGCCGCGTAGCTTTCGAACTGGCTGGCTTCGCCACGGCCCCGGCTCTGTCCCGCGTACGCGTCGTAATCGTCCTCACCGTAGCGGCCCTCGTTGTAGCCGTAGCGTTCGCTATAGGCGTCGAACGATTCGTCATCGGCGTGTTGCCGTTCCCTGACACCTACGCCGCTACCGACTGCAAGCAGCGCGATTCCGGCACCGATCAGTGCAGCAGGAAACGGATGCTCGCGAATGATGCTGACGAGGTTTGGGCCTGTCTCTTCTGAATGTTCGCCGTAACTCTTGGCTTCGACTTTCGCCATGCTTTCCTCCTGAAGGCGCGAGGACGCGCCTTGCTTTTCGTGTTGCGCGCGCCTATGCGCGCCCGTAAAGCCTTCGTTGCCACCTAGTTCGGCCACCCGGGCCTCGAGCCGGGCATAAGTTCTGCGGATGTCGGCCTCGAGTGCCCTGATCTCGGCCCGCGCCTGTGCGTTTATACCGTTTACGTCTATGTCGCGGTCACGGCGGCTCACTGGAACTGGTCTCGCAACATCTGGGCACTGGCCCTGAGGCTCTGAGTGGTTCGCTCGGGGACGAATTTCACCCGACCGAGGTAACGAACGCCGAAATAGATGGCGAGGCCGCCGCCGCCCAGAAAGGCGAACCCCACGACGAGCGCCGCTGCCCAGTGCGGCATGACGAGCGCGAGCGCGAGCACCACGGCGGTCAGGAGGACGACAAGCCCGACCGATACGACGATGAGCCCTAAAGCGAGTACAGCGAGGCCGATGAGGGCTGCTGTAAACATCTGCCCGAATTCGGCCTTTGCGAGGGCAGCGTGCTGCTCGAGCAGCAGCCGCACGTCACCAAGCAGACCGCTTAGCAGCTCGGAAAAAGAACGCGTGTCGGAACCCTGACGCTCCATCCTCGCGCCTCAGCGGCGCGGGCCGGAAGCGCGTAAAAACCGAGCGGCGAGAAGACCTACGGCGAGCGCGCCTCCGACGAAGATGGCAGGGCGCTGCCGAGCGAAGCCCTCGAGGTCGCTCACAGCGCCCCGTAGGCCCTTGTCGTCCAAATAGTCCGAGACCCGCTCGACCCCGTCGGCGATGCGGTCGGTGTAGCCTGCGAGATCACTCTGGTCCTCCGCGCGCAACTGCTCGCTCGTCTTGCGAAAAGCCTGGGCCACGCCACTGACTTGTGTGACAACGCGGTTTTTGCCTTGCTGGAAGCCGCGCTCGGCTTCGGCCTGAACGCGCTCACGGGCATTCTGTGCCCCTTCTCGAACCTTACCGCCAAGATCGCTGACGGTACCCTTGACCGGGTCCCTGTCATCGTCTATGTCTTTGCTTACCTCTTTGGCCGCCGTCTTGGCTTTGCTAACGACTTTCTCTGCCTGATCTCGAGCCCCTTTGGTCGCTTGCCGAGTGGCTGACCTCGCCTTGCTACGCGCTTTTTGCGCGGCAGCGGTCGTTTTTTCACGCACCTCTTCGGTGGCTTTGCTCGCTTTTTCCTTGACCTCTTCGGCTTGCGCTTTTAGGTCGGCTGTCTCGTCTGCCATGTTGGTCTCCGTCTCTATGCCGTTCTCGCACCGCTCTGAAACCACGGTCGGTGCGTATCACGGCGGATACGAGGGTGGGTTCCAGCCGACGGTACCTAAGCTTGCCCTGGACCTGTCACGGCTAACCCCACCTCAGTCTTCCTAATTGTGGTGACTGGGATGGGGCTATGAAAGTACGGGCTGTTACAAATCCTATGAGGCCAACAGGTATAGATACAGAGCTTCCGAGCCTCTAGCGCGGTGACTCAGCCGTTACGACCCCCGCGTCCGAAAGTCGCGGGGGTTGCCGGTTGGCTCGGCTGCGCGGGCTGGACGCCTGTGCGGGGTGGTGGGGTGGTCGTGGCTTGTGGATTACCGCTGACGCCTCCGGTACTGACGAGCCGCGCAAACTCCTTGGCGTCCACTGCTCTCGAGACGCCTGTTTCATACGAGATCACCCGCCGCAGGTGCAGCTCGGCGAGGTGTGCGTCCATCGTTTGCATCCCGTACTGCCCGCCCATTTGGATGGCCGACAAGATCTGGTGCGTCTTGCCCTCGCGGATGAGGTTGCGCACGGCAGGCGTGGCCACCATGAATTCGAACGCCAGCACCCGCCCGCCGCCCTGCTTGGGAACGAGCTGCTGCGTGAGAATCGCCTGGAGGTTGTTGGCGAGCTGAACCCGGACCTGCTCCTGCTGCGCCTCGGGAAACACGTCGATGATGCGGTCGACTGCCTCGGGGGCCGAGTTGGTGTGGAGTGTTCCCATCACCAAGTGACCGGTTTCAGCGGCGGTCACAGCCGCGCCGATGGTCTCGAAGTCGCGCATTTCGCCGACCAAAATCACATCGGGTGCCTGGCGCAAAACGGCCCGCAGCGCTCGCTCGAAGCTTTTGGTATCGTCCCCGAGTTCACGCTGATTGATGATCGAGCGCTTGTGGCTATGGAAAAACTCGATGGGGTCTTCGATGGTCATGATGTGCTTGCGCTCGGTCGCATTGACCATATCGAGCATCGCCGCGAGCGTTGTCGATTTGCCCGAGCCGGTGGGACCTGTGACGAGCACCAGGCCGCGGGGCTGCTTGGCGACGTCGGCGACGGCCTGGGGCAGCCCCATCTTTTCAAAGCTCAGGATCTCGGTTGGAATGGTGCGCAAGACGCCGCCGATGGACCCTTTTTGAAAGAACGCGTTAACGCGGAAGCGTCCGTGTCCGGTCAGCGAAAAGGAAAAGTCGATTTCACGGCGCTCCTCGAAGTCGCGCTGCTTTTTCTCGTCCATCATGGTGTAGAGCAGGCGACGGGTGTCGTTGGGTGTGAGAGTATCGCTTTCGGTCGGCTGCCATTCGCCGTCGAGGCGGAGCATCGGCGGCAAACCCACGGTGAGGATCAGGTCGGACGCGCGGCGTTCGCTGGTCATCCTGAGAAGATCGATGATATCGGCTTGTCGGCTCATTCCGGGGCTCGCTTTCTTTAGGCGCGTCGGGCGTGTGGGTTTAGGTCGTGCGTGCTAGGTGACGCTGACTAGTCGGTGGTGCGGGCGAGGACTTCCTCGAGCGTCGTGATGCCGGCAAACGCCTTGAAGATGCCGTCGTCGCGCAGGGTTTTCATGCCGTTTTCGACAGCGATGTCTTTGATTTCCGAGGAGGACTTTCCTTGCACGACGGCGTTTTCGATGGCAGTCTCGACGGTGAGCAGCTCGTGAATCGCATGCCGCCCGTTGTAGCCGCTGCCGTTGCACTTCTCGCAGCCGACCCCCCGGTAGAGTGTGGCCCCGGCAACCTGCGCCTCGCTGATGCCGATACGTCGCAAGACGTCTGCGTCGGGCGTGTAGGCGACGCGGCAAGCACTGCAGACTTTGCGCACGAGCCGCTGCGCCAGGACACCCAGGAGCGAAGCCGAGATATTGAAGGGCTCGACGCCCATCTCCTCTAAGCGGGTCACGGCCCCGGCAGAATCGTTGGTGTGCAGCGTGGCGATGACAAGGTGCCCGGTCAGCGCCGCCTCGACGGCGATCTTGGCGGTTTCGGTATCGCGGATCTCACCGATCATGATGATGTCCGGGTCCTGGCGCAAGAACGAGCGCAGTGCGGTGGCAAAGGTCAGACCCGCCTTGACGTTGACCTGGGTCTGGTTGATGCCCGGAATCTCGTACTCGACCGGATCCTCAACCGTGGTGACGTTGACGTCGGGGGTGGCGATACGCTTCAGGATCGAGAACGTCGTAAAGGATTTACCCGAGCCGGTGGGGCCAGTAATCAGGAAGATGCCGTAGGGCTTTTGGATGGTGTCGGTAAAGCGCTCGAGGTTGTAGTCGGCAAAGCCTAGCTGTTCGATCTCGGGGATCGACGAGGCTTTTTTGAGAATGCGCATGACCGACTTTTCGCCGTAGACGGTCGGCAAGGTCGAGAGGCGCAGGTCTACCTCGAGGTTCTTATCCTTAAAGCGCACGCGCCCGTCTTGGGGCAAGCGCCGCTCGGCGATATTCAGCCGTCCCATGATCTTGATACGCGCGGCCATCGCCCCGGCGACGCCGCGCGGCATCGTCATATATTCACGCAGCGTGCCGTCCTTGCGCACCCGTACGATAACGTGGTCGGGGCGTGGTTCGATATGAATATCCGAGATGTCGTTGAGAATCGCCTCGCGGATAATCGTGTTGACAACCTTAACGAGTGCGGTGTCGTCGAGGTTGCTGTCTTCCATGTATTCGTCTTGTTCGCCGACCTCGGCGAGCGCGGCCTTGGCGAGGTCCTCGACGGTGTCCGAGCCCTTGTAGTAGCGGTTGACGAGCCGGATGAGCGTTTCCTCGGTGGCGACTGCCGGACGGATCTCACGTCCGGTAATCAGCCGGATATCGTCCAGAGCGAAGACGTGGCGCGGGTCTTTCATGGCCAGGACCAGGGCGTTGCCCTCGAGTCGCAGCGGCATCACGTTGTAGCGGCGAATCGTTCCTTCAGGCACGAGTGTGATGACAAACGGATCGACTACGACGCCGGCCTCGACAAATTCGTAGCCGAGCTGCATAGCCAAGCTGCGGGCGAGCATTTCCGGGCTGATCTTGCCCGACTGTACCAGCGTGTCTTCCAGTCTGCCGCCCCCGATCCGCTGCCGAGACAGAGCATTTTGGACGTCCTCGCGAGACACGTAGCCGAGATCGACGAGAATTTCGCCGAGCGGTTTGACGCGCCCGAGCTTCTGCTGTTCGGCAAGAGCCTCGCGCAACTGGTCGCGGCGGAGCTTATTGCTGGCGATAAGCGTTTCACCGAGGCGGCCCTTGTCGGCCTCGTAGAGCTTTTCGGTAAGCGCCTGAACCTGACTTTCCGGGGCGATCACGAAGCGAACGGGTCGCGCAACGATATCGGCGATGTCGTGCTGACGGCGCGGGTCGGCCAGCGCGAAAACGATTGCGCCGTCCTCCTCTTTGAAGGGCACGGCGCGGTACTGCAGGGCGTCGACCCGCAGGAGGCTCGAGGCAAGCTTGTCGGAGACCGTGACGTTATCCAGCCGTGCAACAAAGGGCAGTTCGGCCTGCTCGGCGAGCAGTTCCGCGAGTTCGCCTTCGCTGACGAATCCCATCTCCTGAAAGATATTGCCCAGAAGCCCCCCGGTGCGCTGCTGCTGTTCGACGGCGCGCTGGAGCTGTTCGTCGGTAATCAGCTTGTGGCTGCGAGCGAGTTCACCCAGGCGTTGTCCGAGCTGACTGCTGACCTCTGCGGGCGGGGTGAGACCAAGTTCGGGGTAATAGGTCGCGAGTGCCCAGGCGAGTTCGTTTGAGAGCGCCTGATAGGGTTCGACAAGGCAGCCCGAAGCGTCTTCGAGTTCTTCTATGGTCAGGGCGTCGAGTGCATCAACAAAGGCGACGCGCAGGCGACCGTTACTCAGGTGAAAGGGAAAGGCGCGCAGCTCGAGAGCTGTCGCTGACTCGATTTTGCCGAGGGCTTCGGGGTCGACCTGGGCGCGTGGTAAGGAAACGAGCGGGATGCCGATAGCTTCCTCGACGGCGCGGGCGATCCGCTGCTCCGAAACGATGCCGAGGCTGACGAGCACGTCGGCAAGCCTGCCCCCGACTTCGGCGTGCCGGGCGATGGCCCGCTGTAAGCCCTCGTCGGTGACGAACCTGCGCTCGAGGAGCATGGCGCCAAGGCGCTTGTCGCCTATCGAGAGAACGGCCACGTTACGCCTTTCTCGCTACAGACTGCACCGCACGAAAGCGGGCCAGCAGCCGCTTTTCCAGGTGCCGCAGCAGCCGCGTATGGGGCAGCTTGCCAGGCGAGAGCGGGCGCACCAGAACAGACACCATGCCAGCGCGGTTGGCCCCTAGAACGTCGGTAAAGAGCTGATCGCCGACCATGGCGGTTTCTGCGGGTTTACTGCCCAGGTAGTCCAGACCCTTGCGAAAGGCGCGCCCGAGCGGTTTACCCATGAGCGCCAGCCCGCCGACCCGCAGCTCTTCGGCCCAGCGCGCGACCCGTGTGCGCTCACCGTTACTCAGGATGACGACGGGGATGCCCGCGTTCTGGAGCGACAGGAGCCAGGAGCGAAAGAGGGGCTCGAGCACATTGCTCCCCGACGGGAGCAGCGTGTCGTCCAGATCGACCATGAGAGCTCGCACCCCGCGTGCCCGCAAGAAGTCCGGGGTTACCTCGGTCACGGTGTTTACAACAGCGTCGGGGCGTAACATCATAACGTCAAATCTAGCATGGGCGCTTAGCACCGCACTTTACGAAACTTCACGACGATCTTTCGGCGTCGTGAGCCTTCTAGGGGCTGTGGGCAGGCAGGTTCATAGCGTCGTCTAAAACCGCGACAAATGCCTCGGGGTCGTCGAGCCAAGGGTAATGGGCCGTATCAAGAAGGGTCACGAGTGCGTGTGGTAGCTCTCGCAGGACGATTTCGGCCTGACTCGGGTAAACGCTGTCATCTTCGCGTCCGAGGACGACGACCGTGGGATGCGCGGCGCTGCGGAGCGCGCCCAGGTCGGCCTGAGTTTCCCAGAGGTCTTGCCAGCCCTCGCGCAGGGTGCTCTCCTGCAGGTCGGCAAAGCCTTCGGCGTCGGCGTGCTCGAGTCTCATCCGGCTGCCCGCGCTACTAAAGAGGAGTGCGTCGAAAAGAGCCTTACCGCCTTGGCCCTGCACGGCCTCGGCGACGCGCTCGGCGGGCGGCAGGTCGGGCAGGTCGTCCTCGGCAACCGGATTGCCAGCAAGACCGAGCGCGGTGCGCTGAAGGGTTTCGGCGAGCGTGGGCATACTCACCCAGGGGTTCACCAGAATCAGGCGCTCGAGGCGTTCTGGGGCTACCGTGGCAGCCGCTGCTGCTACCATCGCGCCGAAACCGTGCGCGAGCAGTGTGACGCGGGGAATTCTGAGCGCGTCCAGAATGGCGAATACGTCCCCGGCGCAGGCGTCGACACCTAGGTCGGCTCCCGTATCGGCGAGGCTGCGTCCTGCACCGCGCTGATCGGCGTAGATCAGGCGGTAGTGCAGGAGTTCGTCGCCGAGCAGGTCGCGAAACGAATGGCTGTTATAGCCGGGACCGCCGTGCAGGTACAAGATCGCGGGTGCGCCGGGTGGGCCGACGAGTTCGAAGTAGAGTTCAGCGTCAGGGGTGTCGAGGCGATAGGCCTCGTCGAGAGTGGTCTGGGTCATGCTGGTCTGAGCCGCGCTTTTTTGCGTCATGGCGTGACCTGGGTAAAGCGCCAGACTTTTGCGTCCGGTGGTGGGGTGGGTAGGACGTCGCCTTCGGCGCAGTCGAAATGCAGCAGGTAGACATGGGGGTCGTCATAACCGGCGAGTAGCGTCGACTGAATCCCGAAGGACTCGAGCGCCAGGGCCGCAGCCTCGAGTCTTGCCTGGGCCTGCTCTCCGCGAGTCTCATAAAAAACGGTCACGCTTCCAGTTTATGCCGCGCCGTGCGTGAGGGAGGTCGTTTGTCTTCTGACAGGGGCGCGCATGTGATACCTTGGAGGCATGTAATACATTCCTGTTCCCCTCACCTGCACCGGGTTGTACCAGAACATGACCATCCGCTCGCTCAGGAGGAACACCATGAATTCAGCTTCCGGGAACAGGCGTTTGCGCACGCGCACGCTTCCCGACCTGCGTCCGCTCGTTCGGGAGGGCCGCTACCGCATCGGCCCGCACGCGCTCCGGCACGCCTCGTGTGAGGGGTTCTCCGAGCGCGATATGGTTGCTGCTGCGCTCTACGGTCAGGAGCTCGTCCGCTATGTTCAGGACGAAAGGCTGCTGGCACTTGGCTATATCTGTCCAAGTCCCGAGGTAAGAATCCCGCTGCACGTCGTCCTCGAGTACAGCCGTCCGCGCTGGGTCGACATCGTCACGGCTTACATTCCGAAAGAGGCGCACCGGGTCGTGTCACGTACGCGCCTCGCGGAACTCCTGCGCTACGACATGATGCCTTCACGCCAGCAGGCGTCGCGCGGTGTGCGTTGGGGTGGCGCGGAGTCGGTCTAACCGGGCAAGCCGTAGACGGCGCGGGCGTTAGCGTCGAGGTGGATCTCGAGCTCTTCCAGCGGCAATCCGCGCAGCTCCGCCAAAAAGGCGGCAGTGTAGCGCACCCGCGCTGGAACGTTGGGCCGTCCGCGCTTCGGTTCAGGGGAGAGATAGGGACTGTCGGTTTCGACGAGCAGGCGCTCGAGCGGTACCTCCCGGGCAACGGCCTGGAGGTCTCTGGCACTCTTGAAGGTGAGATTCCCGGCGAACGAGACGTACCAACCAAGCTCGAGGCCAACCCCGAGCAGCGCCTTGTGACCGCTAAAGCAGTGCAGGATGCCCTGGGGGTGGGCCGCCTCTTGCAGAGCTTCGCAGGCGAGCCTGGCAGCGATCTCCTGCCCCTCTTTGTCACGTACGTGCAGCACCAGCGGTTTCTGAACCTTCCGGGCCAGCGCGGCGTGCCAGAAAAAAACCTCGCGCTGCGTCGTCAGCGGTACCGAATCCCAGTACGCATCGAACCCGGTTTCGCCTACGCCCACGACTTTCGGGTGTGTAAGCAGCGCTTCGATCCCTTCCCGCGTTTCATGGGTCGCTTCGTTGGCGCTGTTGGGGTGGACGCCCAAAACCGCCCAGACGTTGGGATAGCGTTCGCAGAGCTTTAGGGTGTCGCGGCAGCTCTCGAGGTCGGTGCCCACACTGACGATGGCCGCCAGGGTGGGGTCGGCAGCGTCTGGGTCCTTACATGAGTCGAGGTGGCAGTGGGAATCGATCACGCCTCGAGCATATAGCACCGGGAACGTGTCTCGTAGGAGACCTCGGCAAAACCTTGGCAAAACGTTTCGCGGGGCTGTGATCGCCGCAAGTAGGCCGCAAGCAGCGACTTTAGGCTAGCCATATGACCTTCACAACAGCACCACACGTCGCTTCGACGCACGACTCTGAAGTGCCAGGGTTGAGCGAAAATGTGCAACGGTCACATCCTCTTAAGCTTTCCTTAAGGTTGGCAGCCAAAGATAAGTCCAAAGGGGGCGGTTGGCAGGGGCCGACCGATGGGCTACAGACCTTATGATCTACCGTTCACGTTATCTCAACCGACTGCTTTTTTCACCGCTCGGCTACCGTGAGCGTCAGGCGGCCCGTGCAGCGCAGCGGCCCGAACGGGTTCCCAACCGCGTGTCCCCGGTGCCGCGAAGTGTACCCTTCAAGAGCGAGGCGCTCGGAGACCGCGCGCCCTACCTTCCCAGCCGCGAACTGCGCGACATCATCGGGCGCTGCGAGCGTGCGATCACCAGCGGCCAGGCCCAGATCGAGGATTACGAAGCGTTCGTCATCTGCCAGCAGGAACTCTCGAGCCGACGCTGACGCCACCGAACTACTGCTACACGCGTACCGGAAAAGCTAATCTTGGCGCTGTACCATCGAACCTGTGAAGACAACCTTGCCACTCCGGGTCCCGACGTTGGCCCTTTTTGTGTTCCTGAGCGTAGCCCTAAGTGCCTGCGTTCCGCGGTTCACCAGCCTTCCCAATACTGAGGAGGGGATCGCCTCTTGGTACGGTCCCGGTTTTCACGGCAACCTCACGGCCAACGGTGAAACCTTCGATACCCGCAAGCTGACAGCGGCCCACCAGACCTTGCCCTTCGATACACTCGTCCGGGTCACCAACCTGGAAAACGAGCGCTCGGTGGTGGTGCGGATTAACGACAGGGGGCCGTTTGTCGGTGGGCGCATCATCGACCTCTCTGAAGCCGCAGCCGAGAGTATCGATATGATCGGGAGCGGAACGGCGCAGGTGCGGCTCGAGCTGCTTTCCGAGATGCCCGCCGCGAGCTGGCGGGTGCAGATGTCGCCGGACTTGGGCGGCTACGACATCCTGTCGCGGATTCACCGTCCGGGGGAGCTTCTGCTCGTGGGTGACGGTAGCGAGGAGCTGCTATTGCGAGTTGTAGGCAGCGTACCGGAAGGGGCTGAAACAGACCTGCTACTGCCCCGCAGCGTCTACGAGTCGCTCGACGTGGGGGCGCTCGAGGTTCATTCGGTGTCGGTCTACTAGCCCCAATAAAAAGGCCGGATAGCCCAGGCTACCCGGCTCTGGTCGTGCGGTACCTAAAAGGTTGTGGTCAGAGCCTGAGTCTGGCCCGTTTCGGCTGCGCGGTAGGCTGCCTCGACGATCTCGATGACGTGCCGGGAGCGCTCAGCGGTGCTTAGCGTCTCTTTGCCCTCGTTCACCCAATCGACAAGTTGCATGATGTCCTCGAAAACGTGCTGCTCTTCGATATCCCGGTGGCTTTCGCTGATGTGCGGCAAAACCCACTGCGGCCCGCTGCCCGGAGGCGCGGTGTCGGCGAGTTCTTTGCCCGGATAATCGAACGGTTGACCGTTCAGCTTGGCTCCACTGATGACGCCGTCGGTCCC
>JBMDWS010000520.1:0-5019 GCA_048594695.1 Truepera sp.
TTTGTGGGGCGTGACGCGGAGCGCCTCGAGATCGCCCGGCAACTTGCCCGCCCCGAGTGTCGCCTGCTGACGCTGCACGGGACCGGCGGCATCGGCAAATCACGCCTGGCCCTGCAAGCCGCCTATGAAGCTGCTGAAACCGGGCAGTTCACGGACGGTGTCATGTTTGTGCCTCTAGACTCCCTGACGAGTGCCGACCTGATCCCTTCAAGCCTCGCCGAAGCACTCTCCCTCACGCTGTCGGGGCAGGACGACACGCTCGCCCAGGTCATTCACTTTCTGGGTGACAAGCACATGCTCCTCCTGCTCGACAACTTCGAGCACCTCATGGACGGGGCCATGATTCCGGCCCGGCTGCTCGAGACGTGCCCCAACCTCAAGCTCATCGTGACGAGTCGGGAAAGGCTCAGGCTCGAGCAGGAGTGGGTGCTGACGCTCCAGGGGCTGAGTGTGCCGCAGGACGAAACGGAGGGGCTCGAGCGGCTGCAAGCCTACGACGCCCTCGACCTGTTCGTGCAGCGCGCCAAACGCACGCGGCTGGACTTTGCCCTGACAGAAGACGACTTGCCCCACGCCCTCAAGATTTGCCGTCTGGTCGACGGGTTTCCACTCGGGATCGAACTCGCGGCGGTCTGGGTCAAGGTTTTGCCGCTCCACGAAATAGCAGGCGAGATTGAGAAGAACGTGGATATTCTGGCGGGCTCGAGCCGGAATGTGCCGGAGCGGCAGCAGAGTATTCGGGCAGTGTTCGAGCATTCGTGGAGGCTCTTGACCAAGCAAGAGCAGGACGTGCTGATGAAGCTGTCGGTGTTTGTGGGTGGATTCAGGAGAGAAGCTGCAGCCGAAGTTGCTGGGGCTACGCTTTCGGTGCTTGCTGGCCTGGTAGATAAATCTCTACTAGTAGTTACAGATGCAGGGAGATACGACAGGCACCCGCTACTTTTTCAGCTTCAGAGGGAAAAGTTGGTAGAGAGAGGCCACGCCGTGGCTGAAGCCAAACAGCGGCACGCACAGTTTTACTATGAATTTCTCGTTCACCACGCCAATTCTATTTTGAGTTCTGAGCAGCAGCGTGTGCTTCAAAGTATAGATCGCGAGCTCGACAATATTTACGCTGCATGGCCGACTTTCCTCGAGCTTCATCTTTACCCTCGGCTCGACGTCGCTATTCAAACCCTCTGCGAATTTTGGAGTATCAAAGGAAGATTATTAGAGGGGATTGCACTCCTCGAGTCCATTCTGGAGCGTGTAGAGGAGCTGGCGTTGCCCGATCGCTTGTTCAGCGCGACGCTTAGAAGTCACATCAGTTGGCTGTACCTCGATCTGGGTGACCTGGGTAAGGCGCAGCACTTTGCGGAAAAGAGCCTGGAAACCTTGGAGCATCTCGAAGTCGAGAGCGAAAAGGTGCAAATTCTTAGTAGACTGGCTGTCATCTACTCCAAACAAGGCTTTTTTGATAGAGCAAGAGACTTATATGTGTGTGAACTCGAACGCTACCAAGGCAAAGCGATTTCCCTTGAACTAGGCAAGGCCCTAAACAATTTGGGATACCACCTCATCAAAATGGGGGATTACGTGGAAGCCGAGTCCTATATCAGAGAGAGCATAGAGGTGGAAAGAGCGCTGCAAAATCCTCATGGGCTTGTTTGCAACCTCGATAGTTTGGGGACGCTTCTCTACCTAACTGACAGACTGCAAGAGGCCGAAGACGTTTTTCGCGAGAGTCTTAGCTTGGCAACGCGTATTGATTACGTTCATATGATCCCATTATTGACCAGCTGGCTTGGCCTCTGTCTACATAAACGTAACGAGCATGTTTTGGGCTACCAGTACCTCTGCGAGGCATTGAAAAAAGCAGAAAAGGATGGGAACAAAATAGCTTTAACCGTAATACTCACATCCATCGCAAAGGTTGAACTCGAGACGCGTGAGGTGTGGAGCGCGAAGAGAAATATAATGCGTGCAACCTCACTTGCAAAACACTACGGGTTCAACCAAGAGCTTTCACTAAGCCTCATCGTGTGCATTCGTATCCTGATAGCACAACGAGAAACAAAACTGGCCGGAAAGCTTGTCGGCTATCTCGTTTCCCTACCGGGAACTTGGGTACCCACCATCAGGGATGCGATGAAGCTACAAAGAGCCTATAACGAAGCCGAGATGTCTGCCGAAGACTCAGATTCGTTGAGGGAAGATGGCTTCCTGGTCTTGATAGACAGCTTGTTAGGGAAGCCGATTGTCTCGAGCAGCGAAGCTTTGCTTACCTCTACCGTTAGTAATCTCTCTATCGCCTAGGGGGGTCCAGCATCTCAAGAGTTATGCCATCCTTTATGAACGAAGTGTAGATGTACTGAAAAAACATAGAACCCGATGCAATCCTATTCGTGAATATAACGTGGTCACTGAGGTCTAAACCTAATAGTTCCCGCAACTCTTTGACTCTGTCTTCCGTTCGTTCGTATTTCTCCATACGATTAGCAGAATATTTGTCTAGAATGTCTTTCGCGATTTGGTCAGTTGAAACGCCAGAAAACTCGTCATCCGTATCCTTCATTGACTGATACTGGTTTTCAAGCCTTTTTTGCTCATTCGTGTCGCACACATATTTTCCCAAGAAGCTTTTACCGGCAACACCTACAGTGTAAACTAAGGGAGCCTCGGCCTCAGTGTCAGGGTTAGGATGTCCGCCGAAGAAGTAGTTTTTGTCTATGTAATCAATACCTGAGATGTCCGTCTGGGTCTGAGACCAAGGGCTTCCGGCCTCCTCTTTTTTGGGCTCGTATACAAGTACCTTTATTTTTTTGTCGATGACATCTGCTGGAGCGACTACCCAGTCATCCGCAATTTTGTGGACAATTGGATGCCACTCTGTTGCGACAAGAGCCCGATACTCAATGCCCTTCTTTCCTAGAGAAATTTCTACTAACGGAATAGATTCTCTTGCTGCAATGAGCCAAACTGGGTAAGCTTCACCACAACCAAAAGCGGTCCGCACAGGTTTGATTTTCTTTATGTCGCTATTCCAAATTCCGGTTATGCCATTCCAAACGGTAGCAAGATTTTGAATGTCCACTTCGTCACCATCGGCCATCAAAATCTTGGTCGTCCCAAGCACACAACTCTTGTTGCTCGTACGGTCACTCATTTTTAACTCCCTTAAAATAATGTCTGACAGCTTTAGAAGCTGTTCACAATAACGTGACTTACATTTCTATTCCTACTATGGATCGTCAGTCGTTGAGTCCATGTGTAGCACCGTCTGCTCAACAGGCTTCTGCATAATTTGTGCTGTGAGGCTTGCTTTTGGCAGTCTGAGTACAGGTTGACGGCATTTTCGGTTATACTTAAAGCCGCAAAGCAAAGAAAGCGTTCCGAGAGCCGAGCCTCCAGTCGCCTCTGGCTCATGGTGCTCGAGTCTCGCACTCACGCATGTTCGAGCCAGAGAGAACTCGGCTGGGCGCTTTCACGAAAGGGGTTGTCTGTGGATAGATGGACTTACGTTTCGGCCCGTTCGCTTTTGGCAGAGCGGAGGGCTCGAGCCTACGCCCTACTCGTGTCTCTGGCGGTACTGCTAGGGGCCTGCACGACGGCACTGCCACCTGAAAGCACCTTGGGACCAGCGGCACTGGGGCAGTCCGACTTTGGCCCCAATACCTACATCTTCGATCCCAGCATGCCAGTATCGGAGATTCGGGCGATTGCCGACAGGATTCACACCCAGCAGGTCGATAACGAGATGGGGTCGGCGCGCTACGCCCTGCTCTTCAAACCTGGTGTGTACGGCACCGCCGAGGAGCCGCTCCAGATCAAGGTCGGCTACTACACCGAGGTTACGGGGCTCGGGGCGAACCCGTCGGATGTGGTCATCAACGGCAAGATCGAGGTCTATAACCGCTGTCTGGGCGACGGGGGAACGAGCAACTGCATCGCCCTCAACTCCTTCTGGCGCACGCTCTCGAACCTGACGATCAATATCAACAGTCTGGGGCAAGATGGTTGCCGCGCCTCGGCCAACTTCTGGGCCGTATCGCAGGCGGTGTCGCTGCGCCGCGTTCAGGTCACAGGCGGCACGCTCTCGCTCATGGACTACTGCACCGCCGGACCGCAGTTTGCGAGCGGCGGCTTTATTGCGGACAGTCGGGCAGGCGACGTGATCAACGGCTCGCAGCAGCAGTGGCTCACGCGCAACAGCGTGATCGGCTCGTGGTCGAACGGGGTCTGGAATCAGGTCTTCTCGGGCGTCGTGGGCGCACCCTCCGAAGAAGGCTTCCCGAATCCTCCCTACACGACGCTTGCCACTACCCCACTCAGCCGCGAAAAGCCCTACCTTTTCCTCGACGCGGCGGGGGTCTATCAGGTGCGTGTGCCGGGGATCGTGAGGAACTCGTCCGGTATCTCCTGGGGCAGTGGCCTGACGCCCGGGCGCACCCTGCCTCTCAGCGCGTTTTTCGTGGCGCGTCCGGGTGACTCGGTGCAGACGATCAACAGTCAGCTCGCTCGGGGTCGGCACCTGCTTCTTACACCGGGTCTTTATGACGTGGCACGCAGCATTACGGTCAAGCGGCCCGACACGGTAGTGCTGGGGCTCGGGCATGCCACGCTGACTGCGGTCAACGGAGCCGTACCGATGACGGTCGCCGACGTTTCGGGTGTGGTCGTCGCAGGCGTCACCATCGACGCGGGCTCGAGGCTCTCGCCCGTGCTGCTTCAGGTAGGCAAACGTCACGGACATGGGCACGGGGGCCACGGCGGGCGTGACCGTCAGAGTGCCAGAAACCCCACGACCCTTTCGGACGTCTACTTCCGCGTCGGTGGTCCTTACATCGGCAAGACCCTGACGGCGCTCGAGGTCAATAGCGACAACGTTCTCATCGATCACACCTGGGTTTGGCGCGCCGATCACGGGATCGAGGGCTTTACCGAGGGCGTCAACGGAGATACCGAGCGCTGGCGCATCAACGTCGGACGCAACGGAGCCATCATCAACGGGGACAACGTCACGGCTACGGGGCTTTTCGT
>JBMDWS010000521.1:0-5463 GCA_048594695.1 Truepera sp.
GGGGCGCACCGATTCGTCAAGCGTCCGAGGGAAGATGGACACAACCATCTTCCCTCTTCGCATTACCGCATAGTTAACTCGGACAGTCATGCATTCGAAACCGCTCCAAAATAAGCTGCTTTCGTAGCTTGCACATCATCATGTACATAGAGGTATCTATGCGTCCCACAAGAGCTGTTATGCACGTTTTAATCACGCTTTTTATCGTTTGCATGAGTTTAGCTTCGGCTCAGACTTGGGAACTTCGGGTGTGCGCGTCTCCACACGATGAACCCGCCTCAAACCGTACACAAGAGGGTTATGAAAACAAGATCGCTGCGCTTATCGCAGATGAGTTGGGCGCAGAGCTAACTTTTGTCTGGGTTCCCTATAACGACCTTCGCCCGAACGTCGAGCAATATTTAATCCCGGGCCTGTGCGATATGTTTTTGGGCGTTGCCGATGGCGCGTCAGGTATGCTGAGCACTGTTGCCTACACCTCGAGTCCTTACGTTTTTGTCTATCGTGCCAGCTCAGACATAAACATAGAAACGATCTTCGACGACATTTTGAGCACACTGCGGATCGCCACCTATCCTAATAGCGCCGTTGAGCGCGCGCTCGTCGAGCAAGGCCTGACAGAAAATCTTGTCACCTACTCACCCGAAACGAAGGCGAGTGGCTTCGATTACGTGACGCCTATCATGCGTGACGTGCTTGAACAAAAACTCGATGTTGCGCTGCTCTATGGCCCAGACATAAGCGCTTTTATTGCGCGCTACTCTGAAGACCTCAAGGTCGTTCCTGTTCTCCCCACAATAGCGCCCCCTATGTTTCAGATGCTCCGGTTGCCGACGATCGGCGTAAGGACGGGGGATGACGCACTGAGAGACCGCCTCAACCAGGTGATCGTCTCACGCTGGGAGGGGATTCAGGCCATTCTAGAGAGCGCCCACGTGCCTGTTAGCGAAGTTCCCAAGCCCCGTATGCCTGGACTTGCCCCTCCCACGGTGCGCGTCGGTGTTGTCCTACCGACACCGACGCTGACGCCCACCCTTGAGGATCCGGTAAGTCGGGCTGCACGCCAAGGGGCACTACTTGGCGAAGACTTAGTGACGCTCGAGCATCCCGACGAAGAACAACCTCTGGAGGTGCTCTTAGCGAGCAGCCCCAGCGTCGAGTCGGCAGAACGTGCGGCGGAAAGGCTTATCGCTGTCGAAGGTGTTGCCGCGCTTATCGGCGGAGTCGGGGAAGCTCAAGCTGCGACCCTTGCCAAAGTGGCGCACGACAATACTGTTCCCTTTTTGAACATCGGCTCGAGCAGTATGCGGCTGCGCGAGACTTATCAACCGACAACTTTTCATGTTGAGGCGAGTTCGGAAATGTATCTGGGAGCTACGCTCAAGTGGTTTGAGTCTCAAGGCGTCAAGCGGTGGTACGTCATCTACGGCGAGTCACCTCGTGAGCGTGACCTTTACCGTCAATCACGCGCCCTTATCGAAGGCGAATTGGCCTTGGCTGGCGCTTCAGCTGTAGAGAATGGCAGCTTTATCTATTACGATGCACTCGACAGTATCAAGGCGGCAGCGCCAGATGGTGTGCTACTTCTATTAGAGCCGGTCGATCAAGAGAGCTTCCTCTCGCAAGCGCTCAGTGAAGGGCTAGACAGCCTGGTTGTACCTTTTCCCTTTCCAGAAACCCAGACTCGCGATTTCGCACGACGCTTCGCACAAGCCTCCGGTCAGCTAGCCGATGCGCCACGAGTCACCCTTTGGGATGCTTCGCTCGGCTCGAATGCTGCGCAGGAAGTTATCCAGCGGTATAACAGCAGTCTAGGTATGCCTATGGACCCCTCAGCTTGGGCTGCTGTTGCGGCCGTCAAAGCTATCGCCTCAGCATCCTTTGCAACGGGATCAGCCAACACAGAGGATTTAATCTGTGAGCTCGAGAACGGTACCTTCGACCTTTACAAAGGCGTGCCCCTCTCGTTTAGCGGCAATGACCATCAACTCACGCAACCCTTGTATCTCACCGAAATCGATTCGAGCGTCGTTTGGGAACCCGATCTCTCGACCAGACTATCGCTTGTTAAAGTCATCGTTGAACTACCGACACATTATAACGACGATCCAAAACGAGAGAGTGAGCGTTCTAAACCGCCGCACTGTATGTAAGACTTTGGCGCCGACCGGAATGCCCGGATGGGTTTCAGTGCCAGTTCCCTCGTGCCTACTTAAGACGCCCAACCCGCACGTCGGCTGACGCTCTTTGTGATGGCAATGCAACCGTCGGCAAAGTGGAGCGTCACCAGGACGCAAGAATGATGTTTCCTGAGATCCCTGCCATTAACCTGGAGCGTCGCTTTGCGAACAGCCATGATCATCGCTCAGACACCTCCGCCACCTGTTCGTATAGTGGATCGAGCAGCGTGTCCGCTCTTACCGTCCAGGCTTTCCCGCGTTTTTCTAGCCAACCCGCAACGAACATCAGATGAACGCCAATGAGCATGTCCCGATGCTGCTTCCACAGCGTCGGCGAGATGACGACCTGACAGCGCAGCGGTCCGTCCTCGATGACGTAAAAGGCATACTCCTTAGCCGTTGGCGGGCGCTGCTTGGACACGACCTTGCCCGCCGTCGTGACGTGGCCCCGTTGCGGTAGCCTCTCCATTGGCGTCGCGCCGAGGGACAGGAGCTCCTGCCGCATGAGGTCGATGACGTGGACACCCCATTCGTTGAAGCGTTTCAGGTCGTAGTCCCAGACGACCCGCTCTTTGGGCGAGAGGCTAAAGAGGGGCGGTGTCTCAGGTAGTGCTGAGAGCAGCGGCTTCACGGCGGGCGGCTGGATGTTGACGAGTGAACCAATCTGATAAAGGGCGTCTCGGCGTTCTTGCAATCCGTCAAAGGCGCCGGCTCGAGCGAGTCGTTGCAGCACGTCCTTGTCGAGTTTCACCCGCTCGTAAAGGTCGCGGGCGTCCCGGTAAGATCCATGAGCGAGGCGCCCCTGCATGATCTTTCTGGCGCTCTCTTCCGAGAGCGAATCGACGCTCGTCAGGGGCACCCGGATGGACTTGCTGCCGTCGCGGTTTCTCTCTGCTTTAAAGGTCATGCCTGAAAGATTGATGTCGATACGAAGGAAGCCCACACCCCTCGCTTTGGTGTCCTGCATGATACTTGCTTTAGGCCACATCCCAGGCTCCTCGGTCAAAACAGCGGCGAAATACTCGGCAGTGTAGTGGTATCTGAGCCAGGCCGACGTATAGGCGTGTGCGCCAAAAGCCCAGGCGTGGCTCTCCGCAAAGCCGTAGCCTCTAAAGCGCGCACACATCTCAAAAATCTCCGCGGCAGTGTTCTCGTCCATCCCCGTCTTGGTTACGCACCCCGCGATGAAACGTCTCCTGTCATCCGCTATCTGCTCATCCTCTTCGTAACTGGCCACGGCCTTTCTGAACCCCTCCGCTTCGACCCAGGAGAATCCCGCAACTTCAACGGCGATCCG
This sequence comes from Truepera sp., assembly GCA_048594695.1. Taxonomy (GTDB): domain Bacteria; phylum Deinococcota; class Deinococci; order Deinococcales; family Trueperaceae; genus Truepera. Next base: position 3,478 of record JBMDWS010000521.1, read on the forward strand.
CAGCACATCCTCCTGAAAGAGCAGCACCCCATAAGATTTGTCTAGGATCGGCTTGAGACAGGGATGGAGATGGCTCACAGGCTCAAGTCCTTTCTTCCTTTTCACATAGGGCTGAACCGTTCCGCTCTGGATCGGGCCGGGCCGGATGAGCGCAACCTGATGCGCCAGATCCTTGAAGCTCCGGGGCTGTACCTCGACGGTGATGTGTGCCTGAGCCGGACTCTCGATCTGGAATAGCCCCATCGTGTCGCCTGCCTGAATGTTGGCCCAAACGTTCGGGTCGTCAGGTAATTCGCCCAGCGTAAGCCAGAGGTGCTCGTTGGCATAGACGCTCTCCCGGCAGCGCTCAAAAACACCGAGCATCCGCAGACCTAAGAGGTCAAGTTTGATGAGACCCAAAGACTCACTGTCATCTTTATTGAACTGGATAAGTCGGATGCCGCCTGAGGAGCGCTCGCGAGGACTGTAATAGGAGAGCGGGTGTTTGGACAAGATAACCCCGCCCGAGTGAGGCGCGATGTGCCGCACAGTTCCCTTCTCCATCATTTCGAGCAGGCTGAGCAAAACCTCTTTGACTGGCGCGTTCTGGAGCACGTCATCGAAGATGGCTTGCGCCTCTCGCACCCGGTGGGGACGATGATTACGGTAGTCACGTCCTAGTTTTTTGGTGAGTAGGTTTCGCCATACTTCTGGAACGCCAAGCCCACGTCCTAGGTCCTGCACTGCAGAGGGCAATCTATAGCTGATACGGTTGCAGACCATCGCATGCGTCAGCTCGCCAAAGCGACGCTCGGCCCAAGCGAGGACTTCATCGCGTCTAGAGGAGCTGATGTCGATGTCTACGTCTGGTAGTGAGGTGCGCCCGGTGTGCAAGAACCTTTCAAAAAGGAGATCGTGCTTGATGGGGTCGACGGTCGTGATACCCAGCAGGTAGCAGGTTACGGATGCGGCGGCGCTCCCCCTGCCCGAAGCGACAATGCCCCGAGAGCGGCAGTAGTCGGTCACTTCGGCAGCTACAAGGAAAAACTCGCTTAGGCTCAAAGACTTCATGGTGACGAGCTCCTGCTCAAGACGCTCTTTGGCCTTCGTAAAAAGCTCATCGCCGTAGCGCTCGGCAAGAGCACTGTAGAGCCGCTCGTTGAGGTGCTGCTCGGGCGTCACGCCTTCGGGAATGCTGGCAGCGGGCGGCGTGAGGCGCTGGGCCAGCAGGTCCAGGTTGCACCTGTTTGCTATAGCGTTAGCGTTCTCCAGACCGTCGGGGAAAGGCAGCGGAGCATGCGGTAGCGCTGCCCAGTCGGCAGGGTCGGGGACATACTGCCAGGCGTTGCGGGGCCTTTGCGGGTGCGGGTCACGAACGGTGATGCCAAGCCGTCCACATACCAGCGTGTCGTAGAGCGGGTAGAGGTCGGGCGTGGCGTAGCGAACCTCGGGAGCCGCGACGACCGGCAAGCCCCGGTTGGGGCAGTGGGCGAAGTCGCGCAGCTTGCGGACATAGAGCCCGTCTTCCGGGTAGTTGTTGAACGACAGCTGTATATACAGGCGTTCAGGAAATGCACCCTTGAGCGCGTCGGTGAGGTCTTCGGCCTGAAAGATTTTGCCTTTGCCGAGAAGTCGCGAGGGGAACCCCTGCCGCCCACCGGTGAGGCAGATAAGCCCTTCAGTGTGCGCCAGGAGAACAGGCAAGCCAACCGTGTTGGTCTTTTCAGTGTGGACCGCCGTCAAAAGGTCGCAGAGCACCTCGTAGCCCCGGCGGTCTTCGGCTATAAGCACTAACGGATAGGTCTCCATGCCGTACTCGAGCATCATTGTTGCGCCGATAAGCACCTTCACCCCGTAGAGCTTCCCAGCACGCTGAGCTTCGACAGCCCCGTAAACGCCGTTATGGTCCGCCAGTATGACAGCGGGATAGCTTAGCTCCCCTGCTCTTTCAATAAGGCGTGCGGGACTCGAGACGCCCACTCCAAATGAAAAGTAAGAGTGGCAAAC
>JBMDWS010000522.1:0-5129 GCA_048594695.1 Truepera sp.
GAGAGTGGGGCTGCTCGCATTCAAACCTCTTAATGAAACCGTCTCTGTCTATACTGCCCTCGGCACCGACGGTGGACTCGCCGTGACCCTGGATGCCGGAGCCTGGTATAGCTTTCTGCCCGATGCCGACGACCTTTTTGGTCTGCGCGCCTATGCCGGGGCCGGTCTCAGTACCGTCGCGGGCACAGTGGGACTGGCCCTAAGCGCCGCCGTGAGTTACGACCTCTCCTCCCAGACCGCCCTCGCCTTGGTCTACACGCACCGACCGCTCCTGTCCGAGCGGGGGCAGGCGTTCGACATCTCGCTCGGGGTCTCCTACACGCTCTCACCGTAAAATCCGGCCCTGTGGCGGACCAAACACGGTAGACTTCAGCCCATGAGCATCAAACCCGACTGGTGGATCCGGCAAGCCGCGCTAGAGGGCATGATCGAGCCCTTCGAGGGGCATCTCGAGCGTCAGGGCGTCATCTCCTATGGCCTCTCCTCGTTCGGCTACGATCTGCGCGCCGCCCCCGAATGGCGCATCTTCGTCAACGCCTTCAATACGGTCGTCGATCCCAAGGACTTCGACCTGCGTTCACTGGTCGAAGCCGAGGGAGAGACCTGCATCATCCCACCCAACTCGTTCGTGCTGACGCGCTCGGTCGAGTACTTGCGCATTCCCGAGGACATCATGGTGGTCGCGCTCGGCAAGTCGAGCTACGCGCGCTGCGGCATCGTCGCCAACGTCACGCCGCTCGAGCCCGGCTGGGAAGGACACGTGACTTTAGAGCTGTCAAACACCACGCCCCTACCCGCCAAGGTCTACGCCAATGAAGGCATCGTGCAACTGCTCTTTTTTCAGGGCGACAAACCTGAGGTTTCCTACGCCTCGCGTCAGGGCAAGTATCAGGGCCAGCGGGGTGTCACGCTACCCAAGCTCTAGGGATACGGGCGCACCGACCCCCAGTTCATCCTCGTTCATATCCTCTTCCAGGGCAGGAAGGGTCACACGGAAGGTCGTTCCGCGCCCCTTGAAGCTCTCGACTTCGATAAGTCCCTGATGGGCGTCGGCGATCTGCTTGGCGATAGCGAGACCAAGTCCCGCCCCGCCCCCCGCCCCTTTATGAAACTTCTCGAAGATGTGGGGCAACAGGTCATCAGGGATTCCTGGGCCTCGGTCACGCACGATCAGGACCACGTGACCTTCACTGCCGAGGAGCGCGAGCGTGACCTTGCGCGGGTTGCCCGTAGCCCTGACAGCGTTGGCGGTGAGGTTGCGGACGAGTTGCTTGAGCCGCTCCGGGTCGCCGATCAGGAGCGTTCCGGTTTTGGCCTCGAGCCGGACACCCGGGAACTCCTCGGCAACGGGTTTGAGGATGTCTGAGGTCGCGTCGAGCAGGTGCGGGGTGTACTCGAGGATGAGTTGACCCCGCGTCAGCTGTAGGAGGTCGGCAACGAGCCGCGACATCGAACGGGCGATGCGCTGCGCGTCCTCGAGCTCGCCGCGCATGGAAGGGGGCGCGCGCCGCACCGAGCGGTCCAAAAACCCCTGCAGGCTCGTCAGCGGCGTCCTGAGTTCGTGGCTGGTCTCGAGCAAAAACACCCGCTGCGCGTCGATAGACGTTTTGAGCCGCACGATGAGGTCGTTGAGCACAGCGCTCAGACGACCGACCTCATCGTCGGGACCGCTGTAGGCGATGGGCTCGAGGTGCGCCGGGTCGAGCTGCGCCGCCGCGCTCGCAAGCTGACTGACCGGCCGGGCCGCCGCCGCCGCGACGAGGTAGCCGAGCAGGGCGCTAAGCGCGACAAGCAGCAGCGCGACGAGTGCCAGCACCCGCGCGAGCTGTGAGAGTGCCGCGCCGATATAGGCTGTAGGCGAGATCACGGCCACGATGATGTCGTTGGAGCCACCAGGACTCAATTTGGCAGGCGCGAGCGCAGCCTGAACCGATTCCCCCTCAACCGTCCCGCGCCAGGAGGTAAGCTCGCCCTGCGCCGAGGCCACGACCGCCTTAGGCAACTGCCACGCCGCTGTGCTCACCTCCGCCGAATCGCCGGAGGCCACGATAAAGTCGCCTGCCGGACTATAGAGATGAATAATGATCCCACCCGTCGCAACGCTTTGGAACCCGGTCGCGCCAAGCTCCCCGGTCCCCCCTTCGTCGGGACTCGCATACCGTGCGACAAGTTGCAGGGCGTCGTGCTCGAGCGAGCGCTCCAGATCGCCCACGAGGCTAGAGCGCACGACGGCAAAGGCCGACAGCGACGCGAGTAGGCTCAGCAGTGCAATCGCGATACTGCTGAACAGGGCGATGCGCCAGCGAAAAGAGAGACCCCGCCGGGAGACCATTGCCGCACTCTGCCAGACCATCCTTAAGGTTTCCTTAAGGATAAAGGGCTAGTGGCGACGTGTGAGCTTTTTCTCACTCAGTTCTTGATGGCGTACCCGATACCGCGTACGGTGCGGATCAGCCCATGCCCGCCCGCCTCGCGGAGCTTGGCACGGATGTTGGCGATATGCACATCGACCACGTTCGAGGAGGGCGGCAGCTCTTCTCCCCAGACATTTTGCTCGATCTCCTGCCGGGTATAGACGCGCCCGGGTGCGCCGCAGAGATAGACCAGCAGATCGAACTCGCGGGGCGACAGGCGCACCTCCTGCTTGTCCCAGAAGAGCTGACGGCGGTTGGTGTCGATGACCATATCCCCGACGGTCTGGGCTGTGCCCGCGTTCTGGTGCCGCAGCTGGACCCGGATACGCGCAAGAAGCTCCTCTGCGTGAAAGGGTTTGGCAAGATAATCGTCGGCCCCGGCGTTCAGCATCTCGACTTTGGTGCCCACATCGTCGGCAGCCGTCAGAATTACGATCGGCGTGCTACTGGTCTTGCGAACACGTCGCGCGATCTCGGCCCCACTGATGTCAGGCAGACCCAGATCGAGCACGATGAGATCGGGATCGGTTTCTCGAGCGGCAGCGAGGCCGCGCATACCCGTGTCACAGGCAGTGACACGAAACCCCGCGTCGGTCAGCTCGAGACTCAGGAGACGGCTGATATCGACATCGTCCTCGACAATCAGGATGTGCTTTTCGGCGACGCTCATGGGACTCCTTGAACATTTGGCGTGAAAACGAGATCGACCCCATACGTTTCGGCCAGCCAGTAGCGCAGCGAGACCGCCTGCACAGCCCCGTCGAACTGGATATAAATGTCGTCGCCACTGGGTGATACACGACCGTAGGGAGGCGAAGGGGCCGCCTTGGCTCCAGGCGGCATGATAAGCACACGGACCTCAGTTTCAGGATCCAGGGTGCTATCGAAAACGAGTCTGTGGTCGGCACCGACGACTGCCGTCGCGTAAGCGCCGATAAGGTCGGGTGGGAGGAGTGTCACTACCGTACCGGGCTCGAGAGCCTGGAGGGGCTCGGAAGCCTGTGCAGCTACCGGTAACAGTAGGGTATTCAGGCCCAGAAAGCATACGAGGACACCCAGCCAGCCCCGCCACGCGCCCAGCAGGGCTTCGCGGCACACCCGGCTGCCCTTGTTGGGCGGCACAGGCCGATGCGGCGCGGTGTTCAGGAGCATCATAAAAGGCATCCTAACAACGCATCTCCGCGAGTACGACGAGCATTGTGTAAACGAACCTTCATGCTTAAAGGTCGGCGTTGGCGAGGCACTGCGGCAAGTATACGACATCTGTCCGTCCGGAAAGAACAAAACGCCTTGCTGCCCAACACGTACGCGCTAGAGTGTGGTGTGCATCCCCTCGACGCTCTGGACGGGCCACTTTACTATCTCGACGGGTCGGAGCCCGCCGAATCAGTAATCGACCCTGCACTCCTCACACTGCCCGGGCAAAAAACTGCGCTTGTCTTTAGTCATGAGGCCTATGCACAGGTGCATCTCGCGTCTCTGCGGGGCGGCGTCACCGTGCAGCAAGCAAGCGACCTGCGGGCCAAAGAGGAGCTCTTGCGGGCAGCGCTCGCGCGCGGCGCGGACACGCTCTGGCTCGATACACCCGCCGTGGGTCCAGCCCAGGCGACCTATCCACTCCGCCGCGCTCTCGAGTACATTCTGTCGTTCAAGCGCCAGAGCGCCTGCCTCTAGATCTAAAGGGGCAACCGCACGCCGAGCCGGGTCCAGAGCCCGCCGGTGTAGCCAAGCGTGCCGCTTAGAGACACCGGCGCACCGTAGGAAAGAACCGTATCGAGCGAAAGCGTGAGGTCGCCGCCCAGATAGAGCGCGTCCCCGACCCAGGTGCGCAGGCGCGGCTCGAACGTCACGCGCTCCAGCGCGTAGAGACCATCCCCGAAGCGTAGTCCGACCGGAATACTTTTCGTCAGGCCGAGCGTGACGAGCGCTGCCAGATCGCTCCTCGGCTCGATCGGAATGGACCACGCCGGGCGGTATCCCGCCCGCACGCTGAACTCGAGGCGCCCTAGCGACCCGACGGGCTGAATATAAAGACCGTCGAGCCACGCACCCAGCGAGGGTGCCGCTCCCGTCGCACCCCAGACTCCCGTCGTCGCGACGCGCCAGCCCTCCGTGTCGTAGCCCCAGACATCTTTGTAGCGGGCCGATACCGCGCCTTCGGCCCGCACGTCGAGCGAGACCCCGGGTACTTGACCGAGAAGATGGACGAGGCTCGTCTCGAGGCCCAGAGTATAGACCCACCGATCTTCAGGCAAACGCGCCTGAACGCTGGCCTGCACCCCGAGCGCCGTGCCTCTCGAGGCGGCGAGGTGCGGCGTAAAGGGCCAGGTTCCGGCCTGCAATGAAAAGCGCAGCGGCCTCGGCGTCGCCCGCAGCGGCAGGGCACCGTCGCCGTAGCGGTAGCGGGCGTACCCGTAAAACCCGGCGAGCGCGGACAGCGCCGTGTCGTAACCGATGCTCGCCCGCCACGCGTGGTCGCTGCTGTCGTCCTGCGCGAGCAGCGACGCCTCGCCGGAGACGCCGAGTGGGGCGAGCTGCCCACCGACCGAGGTAGGCAACCAGCCGTAAGGCGCGAGGCTCGGCAGTGGCGTGTAGGGGCGCACGCTCAGAGCGGGTGATGGCGCCTGGAGGGCTGGGAGCGACTGCCGAACGAGCGGCAGCGCGTCCACGGTCCCGTCCGGAACCCACGCGAGATCGTATCCCTGTCCACCGAGA
>JBMDWS010000523.1:0-2749 GCA_048594695.1 Truepera sp.
TCGCGGGTCGCGGGCGTCCAGGCTGCCTCGAACGCGTCGCCCCCCAGCGTCGTCTTGCCGCAGAGGTAGAAAAAGCCTGTCCGTTCAGCCTTTTCTGCCGGACACTCGGTTTCCGTCACGTCGGTTTTCTCGAACATCGCCAGCGCGTAGTCGTAGGCCGTTTTGTTTATTTTGGTAGTGAGGGTGTCGGCAAGGGCCAGCGGCGCAGCCAGCATAAGCGTCAACAAAAGCAGTAATTTTTTCATGCCCCAGTTTACCGGGATGCGTGCTTATGAAACGTGTGCCTGGTCGAAGTGGGGGTTATGGAAAGACCGGTCTGACGCTTGACAGGTCATCTACCTAAGATTACTATGTAACTACCTAGCGATGCTATGTAAAAGGAGGCTTATGCAGCGTAACCTGTTGCGCGACAACTTCGACCTCGTGTTGCTGGCGATTTTAGAAGATTCGCCCAAGTACGGCCTCGAGATTATCGCCGAGGCCAAAAGCCGCACGGACGGCTACTTCGACTTCAAGGAGGGCAGCCTATACCCGGCGCTGCACCGGCTGGAAAAGGCTGGTCACATCGAAGCGGAGTTTGCGCCCTCGGACACGGGCGGCCCGAGGCGGCGCTACTACCGCCTGACCGAAGCCGGGATACGGCAGCTCGCCGAAAAGCGCGAAGCCTGGGAACGCTTCAATGGTGCTGTCGGCGCACTCTGGGAGGGCAAATGACACGGGAAAAGGCGAGTGAACGTTATCTGCGGCAGGCCACGCGCGGGCTGTGGGGCCGGAAGCGGCGGGAGGTGCGGGAGGAACTTGCGGCACATCTCGAGGCGCGAATTACGGCCTACCAAATCGGGGGGCTCAATGACACGGACGCGACCGAACGCGCCCTTACCGAACTCGGCGCGCCGCAGTTCGTCAGTCGCGGGATGGTGCAGCTCTACACGCTGCCGAGGGTGATCGGCCCCGGCCTGGTGCTCATGCTCCTCTGTCTGGCGGTGGTGGCGTTTTGGCCGAAAGGGACCGCGCAGACGATGACCGGGACGTTTTATTACCCCACGCGAGATTGCTTGACTTTGCTCGAGCAAGGAAAAGATGGTTGGCGTTCGGGCGAATGTGTCACCGTTAACGATGATTTTTGGATTGATATTGACGACTTAAAGAGTTTGTTGGCACCGCAGGGCGTGACGTTTGAATCCTCTGGTTTCGCCGCAGAGGTTCTCAAGGTGAGTGTGCCTAGGTCCACGCCTTTTTTCATCGAGCCCTACCCTGAAGAAAGTGTGTCCGGCATAGGTTCCCTTACTCGAGGTTATGTGTCCTTTTGGAACGTTGTTGAGCGATTTGCGTTTAATGGTGGTGCGCGTCTCAAAATTAGCGGCTGGGATAATCCCCGTATCGTTTTTAATTCAACTTCGTTCAATCTGACTAACAGCTCTGGAGTTGTCAAGGGTAAGGCGTTCTATCAGAGCTATTTGAACGCTGTCTTGGATCAGGGGCTGACTGTGAATAAACGATGGGGTAAGTATAAGGATTCATTTGGGTTACTTCACCACCGAGTCACACAGCTTTCGAAAGGGGGCGAGAAAGATTTCCGTAGCATTCATCTTGCTGTTGACGGGGTTGCTGGGGAAGTGTATGGCGTGGCGACCCTAATTGACCCAGGGAGTACGCTGGCTCGAGGGTTGAAGAAAGATTTCGATGTGGCTTTTGGAAATTTTGCTTTCTATCATCTCAATATGGCGCGGTTAAACCAAGATGGCGTGGTAAGCGTACGGGTTCCCAATGGAACGTTCAGGCTTGTAGACGATGTCTCATTTCCTCACGTGAAGCCAGGAGATTCCATACTCGTACGTCTAGCGGGCGGCAATCCCCAAACAGGCGGCTGGTATGAAGTCGTGTCCCCTGAAAGGGTGAGCTTCGAGCCCCGCTAAGCTTCTTCTTGAAACCTCACGCCGCTTGCAAGCCGCAGGCGGCGCTCATTTGTTTATGGCAAGAGCCGGATAGCGCAGACTCAACGAAATCACCCCATAACATGCAATAAAGTCATGAAACTTCCCGCATCATGCACGCGTGCCATAATTGGGGACTCTATGGACCGTGTTCGTGCCGAGCAGCTCAGGATTTTTTGCGAAATAGCCCGTCACCGCAGCGTAACGCTCGCGGCGCGGGCGCTCGAGATGAGCCAGCCCGCTGTCAGTCGACATCTGCTTCACCTTCAGGAGGCCGTGGGACGCCCGCTCTACGTGAGGACGGCTTCCGGCATCGAACTCACCTATTTTGGCGAGGAACTTCTCGACTACGCCTGCGCGGTTGCCGAAAGCTTGGAGCGCGCCCAGGCGTTTGTCTCGGGCAAGCAGACACCGGAGCGCGTCACGCTGCACCTCGGTCTGAGTCATCACCTCGTTGGGTCATTCACCTCACGGGTGCTCAAGCGCGTGCGGGAAATGAACGCTGACGGGGAGGACATTCAGGTTCACTTCGCCGAGGGATATTCGCGCCACCTCACGTCCGATGTGGCGCGGCGCGTGATAGATGCGGCGGCAGTTTTCGGGGCCGACGCCGACCTGCCAGAACCCCTGAGCGCCCGGCACATAGGGGAGGAAGCGCTCTGTCTGCTGGTCAAGCCCGACGATCCGCTGGCTATCGACCACTACGTGCCGAGCCATGTGCTCGAGGGCGAAACCCTCATCCTCCCGGCCTCCGTGAGCTGGGTATACCGCCGCATTCAGGCGTATCTCGAGCAGGTCGGCGTCACGCCGGGACG
>JBMDWS010000524.1:0-4642 GCA_048594695.1 Truepera sp.
TTATAAGTACTCGTCTTCAGGACAGCTTCTGTGGCAGACTTACCTCTGTTGCGGGAAAGCCTACGCCACGCAGACGGACGCCAAGGCAAACCTTTACGTCTTCCAACAGTCCGACACCCCGTTCAACTCTTTTCTGTTGACCAAGCTCAACAGTCAAGGGAAGAAACTAGCAGAGGCGACCTTACCTTTTTTTACAGCTCAAGAAGTTGCGCCCGACGGCAGCATCTATGGCGTTATAACTACAGATGAAGCCGTGTCAGTGTCGAAGTACAACCCCCAGTTCCAGTTGCTCTGGACGAAACGGCTTACTAATGGCAATTACGGATTTTCAGCCCTTCGTCTGGGTTATGGCGGACTTTACTTTGTGGGTACCAAACTTTTCTTGGACAGCAGCAACACCATCATTGAAGATGACGCTTTCATCGGTAAAGCCGACCTGAGTGGCAACCTAAAGTGGCTCAAAACGTTCGGGACCAAGAAGAGCGATTTTGCTAATGATGTGGCCCTTGACGATCAAGGTAATGCCTATGTAACCGGCGTGACCTTCGGCGCACTTACGGGCCAGAACGCAGGCAGCAATGACGTTTTCGTTCGTAAGTACACGACTTCGGGAAGTGTTGCCTGGACCAAGCAGTATGGCAGCGTGGGCGAAGAGCAAAGCTACGGCATCGCGGCGCTGAATGCGAGCGAGCTTTACATCACGGGACTAACTTCGGGCGACCTCGGGGCAGGTTACAAAGGCGGTTATGATGCCTTCCTCATGCGCCTAGACGGTAGTGGTAATAAGGTTTGGGTACGCTAACCTTCAACTCAAACAACAAAGAGAAAAGCGCCCCATGAGGGCGCTTTTCTTACGCGGATAACAACCCTGAGGGCAAGTTAATGTGACCATAGTTACAAAACTTAGGACTTCAATCATCTGATAGTATAGGTTTTGTAAGCAAAGCCGAACCTTGGAAGGGGTTACATGACGGAGCACGGAATGTCCGGCTGGAAAGCCAGCCGTAAAGTCAAGAAGTTGCTAGTCCTTCTCGGCATCATGTTGACGCTAGTTATGGCCGCGTGCGGTGGTGGCAATGATGGCGGCTACAACACGCCTACGAACCCACCCTCGACGCCTGGAGCGCCGCCAGAACCCACGCCCCCTGAAAACACTTCACTGACCGTCTCACTCGTGGCCAACGGCACCCAAGGTGAAGCTCCGCTGCAGGTCGTCTTCATAGCCTCGGTTAGCGAAGATGCGGTGCTATCGTGGTACGTTGGTGATAGGCAGATCGAGATTGACGGGAACGTCCTAACTTATACGTTCACCAACGCTGGAACATTTGCTGTTGTCGTGTCGGCAAGAAATAGTGACGGGGAAGTAGTTAACGACAGTGTATCCATTGAGGTGTCTGCCGCGAGTGATCCGACAACGACAACGCCTGTCCCGGATCCAACCATGCCAGACCCCACAGCACCAGACCCAACCACGCCTGATCCAACCACGCCTGATCCAACGACACCAGACCCCACGGACCCCACAGCTCCCGATCCAACCACGCCTGATCCCACTTCGCCAGATCCTACAAATCCGGATCCAACGGACCCAACTGATCCTACGACCCCGGATCCAACCATGCCGGATCCAACAACTCCCGATCCCTCAACACCGGATCCTAGTACTCCCGACCCAACAACTCCGGATCCATCTGATCCTGATCCTACAAACCCGGATCCGACTAACCCGGACCCGACGAATCCTGATCCGAGCGATCCTACAAACACTACTGACCCAACGACGCCGGTAGACCCGACAACTCCAGACCCAACAATCGGCAGTCAAGGCTTTTAGAGAATCCGGCAGGTTTTCACCAGAACATAAGGCGCCCTCATAGGGCGCTTTTTTATGGGGCTTAATCAGGTATGTACATGAATGAAAGCTGCGTGTCACCAAGCACGTTGCTGAGGTTGATGGATACAACGCCACCTTCAACCTTGACCCGCTTCTTGAATAAATCGCCGCTCTCGTTTCGTTCCCATGCCTTCACGACGGGATAAGAAGTTAAAGCTGTATCCATCTTTGACCATAAAGAATCGGGTGCGCCTGTTGCGAAACCACATACAAACTCATAATCGGGGTCGTCAGTTCCGCACTCTTCGGTATAGCCTGCCACAGCCACGGTTGCTTTTTGCACTAGCTCATATTGCGCTGTGCCTGGGAGCATTTCCTTAGCTGAAGCTGACGCAAGAACGAGCAGAGCAGTAAGCACCATCAGTTTTGTCATAGCCAAAAGGTAGCACAACGCCCGTCTTCATGGCGGGCTTTTTCTTGCACGTCGAAAGGAGGTAGATATGAGCGATTTGGGAAAAGCATCCTTGACCGTCGAGTTGATAACGAAGGCCGCCGAACAAGCCCTTAAGCAGTATGAAAAGACGACCCTTGCTTCAGTCAGCAAAATGGCGAAAGCCTACGACGGCATCGGTAGCTCCGGCGATTGCCGACGACGCCGTGGCGGTTCACCTGCCCTACACACCAAAAGCCTTCGACCTCACCGCACTCAAGCGCGACAGCTCGAGCGGCGGCACACACCCGCTCGTCAACCTGGGGCTGGCAAACTTTACCAGCCGACTCGACGGCCTCTCGCTCGACGGCACCGATATCGCGCCCTACGGCAAGAGCCTCTGGACGGTTCCCGACCTGCTCGATATGGCGCAGGACTTTACAATCCATATCCAGCTCTGGAACGTGGACGAGGACCCCGTGAACACGGTCTACGGCGGTCTGGCCTCGAGCACGGTCAAGGGCGACTACCTCTATCTCTACCGGGGCAGAGCGGGCTACAGGTCAAGCTCGCCGGGGGCGGCGGGACCAACGTCACCGACACGCCTAACCTGAGCGTCGGGGCTGGCGTCACGCACGCTACGATTCGTTTCAACAAGGCGACCAACCGCCTGACGCTCGCCAACCGCGACGGCGACCTGGCACCCTTTACGAGCGCGAGGGCGTGGAGCGGGGTAGGCAGGCTGAGCTTTGGCGGCGTCCGGCAGTCCGACGGCACGGTCATCGGTCTCTCCAGGTGCATCATCCTGGGCCACGTCTCGCACCAGCGCGTCGTTTCAGACGTGCAGCTCGAGCGCCAAGCGGCCTACATGGACACCTTCATCCTGAGAGACCCGCAGTGGGAACGCGAGGAATACCCACCGGGCACCGACTACATCTTCGAGGCCAACGCAGGCGAGATCTACAAGAACCGTCACCCGGCCACGGCGGGCAGCGTTCCCAACCTGACCGCCGTCAATTCGCCCATCACCACCTCGGATTCGTGGAAGACCAACGGCACGTCGTCCTACGTCAAGGTGCTGCTCTCACGCGGTGCCCAGAATCCCAACGAAGCGGTCTTTGCCATGCGCGACTTCCGCACGGGCGGCAAGGGGAGCGGCGCAGTGCAGGTCGGTATGGCGCTGCAAAACGCCTCACCGCTCTACCTGCGTATGTACATGAGCCCGGACAACGACAACAAACGGGCCTGGGTCATGGTCGGGGCGGGCGGCACATCGGGGAAATCTGTGGCTGTCGTACCCGCAGGCGAGCGCAGCTACTCACTCCGGTACACGGGCGGCAAGCTCGAGTGGGAAGACCTCGGCCTCTCCGAAGTGATGTCGCAGGATCTCGACTCGGGCGTGATGACGGGCAACATTCAGTACGTCTTCGGGGCAAACCCGCGCCTCGACGTGGCGACCGACCGCTTCGGCGTTTCCGAGACCAAGGGGCTCATCCTTTCGGCTAAGGGCTGGAGCGCTGCCGAGCGCCGCAGCGCCGCTGCCAACCTCAACGGCTCCTGGGACTATTCGGGTGCGCCCGCAGGCGGCGTGGTGGGCAACGCGCCAACCATCACGGCCTTTACTGCCAGCCCTACCTCAATCAACTCGGGCTCCTCGAGCACGCTCTCGTTTACGGTCACGGGTACCCTCACCTCGCTCTCTATCAGCGGGATCAGCACCGTCACGCATACAAACGGCTCGGGTTCTACAAGCGTCTCATCCACCAGCACCACCACCTACACCCTGACGGCCTCGAACGGCTCAGCTTCCTCGACGGCGCAGGTGACCGTCGTCGTCAACGGCACGGGCGGGGATACAGGCAGCGGCAGCGTGGCCTCGTTCGCGGCGCTCGGCCCGCAGATGAACACTGCCTACAACGTCAATACGCTCTACCCCGCAGGCACGCAGGCACGGACCTACGCCGATATCATCGAGAAGGCAGTCCTCAAAACCAACGCGGCGATCACCGACAACTTTATCGGTAAGCCGCGCATTCCGACCTCTTGGGACGGCACCTATACGCAGCTCGAGGCCAACCAGGGCGACGCGGCCTGGAAGAGCGCTGGGCAGTACGCCTGCGCTCGCCTCAATTCTATCGGCGCTGGTGACCTGTGCTGGCTTGCCCGTATCTCCAGTGATCCGCGCTGGATCAAGAAGATCGCAGAATGGGCAACCTACTACCTCTTACTGCAGGACTACCGCGCTTCACCGATACGCGCAACGGTTGGCGTGAGGCAAATTACTCGCAGACCCTCGGGCTCGCCTACGGCTTCGTGGGCCGCAACCCCGACGGTAGCATCCCCGGAGGCGTGTGGGGAACACGCTTGCAGCTCGAGGT
>JBMDWS010000525.1:0-2750 GCA_048594695.1 Truepera sp.
GGCTCTCGATGATGCGTTTGTCCTGGTCCATCAGTGTGTTCTGTAAGGCGATGTAAGTCTCGTCGGATGACGCCAGGTCGTAGTTACGCGAAAGCAATCCGTACACGAGCGTCTGGCCCTCGGCGGTAGGCGTGGCGTGCAGCAGCATCGAAAAGACCTCGCCGGTATCCGGGTCGGTCTTGCGGAACCGGGCTGTCGTCGGAGCCAGCACTTCGTAAACGTAGCGGTTGGTAAGCGCGTGTCCGCGTCCGTCGGGGTCGGGCTGAAAGATGTCGATGGGGTCGCTTACGAGGGTTGCCCCGCGCTGATGAACCCGGTGCTCGGGGATAACCGCGTAGTCGGGCACGCCCAATAGCCCTTCATGAACCCACATCAGGTGCGACACGTCGAGAAAGTTTTCGATCACGCGGGGGGGTTCGGCGGTGAGGGTGTAGGGGCCGACGCTGAGCGTGTGAAACCCCGCTTCTTCGGCTTCGGGGAAGGCAGGGACTTCAGTTGTGGGGGGCTCGAGCGCCACCCAGACGAGTCCATACCGTTCCTGCACGCTGTAGGCGAGCGCCCGGGCCTTGGTCGGCACCTTGCTGCCCTCGGGTTGTGCCGGGATATGCGTGCAGGCCCCGCTCCCACTATAGCGCCAGCCGTGGTACGGGCAGACGAGTTCGCTGCCCTCGACCCGTCCGAGCGACAGCGCAGCGCCCCGGTGGATGCAGAGGTCGCGGAACGCGTGGAGTTCCCCATCGCTGCGCCAGAGTACGACGGCCTCACCCAGAATCTCGGCACGCAAGGGCACGTCCGTCACGTCCTCGCTTTGGGCAAGCGCCATCCACTGCCGCGCCAGCACGGGATCGGTGGTGATCGGTTTCAAACGGGCGGATTCGTCCCGAACGGTTTCCCTGGTGCTTTCGTGGGTGACGCGAGGCAGCGACATGCTTGTAAGGTAGCACTGCGCTCATGTCCGGTCAATCGCTCTACACCTTTTCTCGGTACGGCGTACACGTTGCTCGAGCTCACACAAAGAAAATCCAGGCACAGCGCGCCGGAAAGCGATTGCTCATGGACACTTCGACCCCATATACTGCACCTCGTGGGCATGTAAAGATGGTCAGCATGTCCGACTCAAGGAGGTTTACAAGGTGCGGCGTTTTCTCTCGAGTTTGATCCTGGTTTTGCTCATGAGCTCGGCCTGGGCACAGATGGACAAGATCACGGCGGGCTTTATCTACGTCGGCCCGACCGACGACAACGGCTGGACCGAAGCCCACGACACCGCCCGGCAGCTCCTCGACGACAAGTACGACTGGCTCGACACCATCGCTGTCGAGTCGGTGCCTGAAGCCGACGCCGAGCCCTTTATCGATCAGCTCATCAGCCAGGGTGCCAACGTCATCTTCACGACTTCGTTTGGCTTCATGGACGCGACCATCGCGGCAGCAGCCCGTTATCCCGAGGTGATCTTCGCGCACGCCACCGGCTTCCAGCGCGCCCCCAACGTGGCGACCTATACCGCCGAGTTCTATCAGATCTACTACCTGAACGGCCTCATGGCGGGCGCACTGTCGGAAAGCGGCAACCTCGGCTACGTTGCGTCGGTGCCCATTCCTGAAGTCAAGCGTCACATCGACGCCTTCGCGCTCGGCGCGCGGGCTGTCAATCCGGACGCGACCGTCAGCGTGCGCTGGCTGAATTCCTGGTATAACCCCGCCGCTGCGACCGAGGCTACCGAAGCGCTCATCTCGGAGGGCGCAGACGTGTTCGCCTTTACCGAGGACTCGCCCACGGTCATTCAGGTGGCCGCCGCAAGCGAACTGCCGAGCTTCGGTCACTACTCGCCCATGCTCGAGTTCGCCCCCGACTACGTGGTCTCGGGTCAGCTCGTTCACTGGGACACCCTCTACGACGATTTTCTGACCAAAGTCCACGACGGCACCTACACCGCGCAGAACCTGCAGGACGTCGACTACTGGTCGCTCCTTTTCAGCGGCGCTGTCGAAATTGGTGCGGCAGAGGGTGAAGTCATCAATCCGAAGTTCGAGGAACCGCTCAAGGCCAAGATGGTGAGCGACCCCGAACTCGGTGAGATCTCGGTCTTTGATCTGGTGATGACGCGCCTCGAGCAGATGAGCAAGGAAACACCCGAGTTCGATCCCTTTACTGGCCCCATCTCCGACCGGAAAGGCAACGAGGTCGTTCCGGCTGGTGAAACGATGGACGTAGCCGCGCTGAGCAGCATGCAGTGGGCTGTCGAGGGCGTCGAGGGTTCCTGGCCCGACGAACCCTAAGCCGCGCCATCTGTAAGCGAATCCCCCTCGAGGCTCGAGGGGGATTTTTTTGGTCTAAGCTGTCAGCCATGAACATTCCAAGCCGTGACGAAGCCGAACGGCTGTTACAAGACGCCGAACGCAAAAATCCGGGCGGCTGGGCGGACCATTCCCGCTACGTCGCCCGTGCGGCTCGCAACATCGCCGACGTTCATCCGACACTGGACGCCGAGGTCGCCTACATCCTGGGCATCGTTCACGACCTCGGACGACAGGACAATCCGCCCCCAAAGATCGGTGCCAACCCAAACACCGACCTGCGGCATGTTCTGGACGGCTACACGTTCTTGCAGGAGCGGGGCTACAGCGACGCCGCACGCATCTGCCTGACGCACTCGTTCCCGGAGCAGAGCCTGACCATCGGGCGTGACAGGGACATCGATATATCGGACAGCGAACGCGCCTTTCTCGAGCGCTATCTGGCAACAGCAG
>JBMDWS010000526.1:0-2104 GCA_048594695.1 Truepera sp.
CGAACCCGAACGCGTCGCGCACATGCTCTCGCTGCGCGACCGGATGATGGCGGACAATCTCGAGCTGATCGCGGAGCGTGAGGCCGAGCGCGGTCCCGTGCTGGTATTTGCGCACAATCAGCACCTGCAGCGCCACAATGCCCGCTGGACCTACGGGAACATGGATTTTTCGTGGGTACCCGCCGGCGTTCATGTCTCGAGGCGTATGGGGGAACGCTACGCCGTGATCGCTGCTACATCCGGCAGCGGAGCCGGACTGCCCGAACCCGCGCCGGACACGCTCGAGGCTTGGCTGAACATCGGCGCGGCCACACCGCGCCTCTATGCGACCACGTCCCTCGCCCCGGCACTTCCGCCCACGCTCGAGCGGCGCGCGGACACTGCCGGGAACCCCGGCTACTCGCCGCTCTCCCCTGCTCACCTTCGGCGAACCGATGGGTTGCTCTATCTGCCCACCCTCACGTCATAGTGGGTGGAGGGGACCGATCAGGGTTTACGCGCCTCAAATACACTCGACGCGGCGCGCTCGAGCAGCGGTTCCCGGTTCCAGCCTCCATACACAGCGACAGGACCGAAGCCGATGCTCTGCAACTCTCCCAAGAGCGTCTCGAGGGGCGTGAATTTGAGCGTTTCGCTCGAGGGCACCACGCGGCCGTCGGCATAAACGTCTTTCATCTCGTAGCGCAGAACGCCCGTCCCGGCGTCGTAGGCAGCCTGCCGGACGAGAAACTGGGCAGGGTTGCCGTCGGCGTCGGTGTAGTCGCTCCAGAGGGTGTAGTCCTCTCCTACCGTGAGGTCGGTGCCTTCGGGCAGACGCGTGTCGAAAATGAGGACGCCACCCGGTCGGAGCAGATCATAGGCTTTATGCAGAAGCGCACGGACTACCTCATTGGTCAGGAAGCACTGAAAGGCGTTCCCGGTCATCAGAACGAGGGCAAAGCGTTCGAGCGTGTCGAACGCAAGCGCGTCCTGCAGCACGAAACGCAGGTTCGGCTGGCCCGCCGCTTTGCGCCTCGCGGTGTCCAGCATCGCCTCGGAGATGTCCACACCGACGACGGGCAGACCCGTACGAGCCAGCGGCACGGTGACGATCCCAGTCCCGCAGCAAAGGTCGAGGACGGGGCCTTCCTGCACCTCGGCTAGCTGCGTGAGCGTGCGGATTTCGGGCGCGTAGAGCGCACTGTACTGCGCGTCGTAAGCGTCGCCCGAGTCGTAGGCCCGAGCCACCCCATCGTCAGACACGCTCGAGCCTTCCATGCGGCGGGGGTGGCAAGGACAAAGCGACTCTATCCCCGGCACGTACCACGCCCCCTTCGACCACGACGCCCATCACACCGGCCTTGCGGATGAGGTTTCCCTCGTCGTCGCGGTCCAGAACAGCCGCGAGCAGCCCGGCCCCGAACGCGTCGATCTGGGCGCAGGGATTGCGCAGCCCGGTCAGCACGACAAGGGCACCATCCCCGAGGCGGAGCGCCGTGCCGACGGGCAGCTCGAGCAGCGGCAAGCCACGGGTCGTGATGTTCTCGCCAAGGTCGCCCGGACGGACGGCAAACCCCTTCGCGTCAAGCTCTTCGAAGAGTTCGGCGTGCATCAGGTGGACCTGCCGCAGGTTGGGCTGCGTCGGGTCGGCCCGTACCCTCGAGCGGTGCTTGACCGTCGCCCCGGCGTGCGCGTCGCCCTCGACCCCGAGCCCCGGCAGCAGCCGGATGTGCTCTACGCCCGACTTGGAAAAGCTGTGAGTAGCGCTACGCCCGACAAAGACGATCTCGCCTCCCGCGTCGGTAAGCGTCACGCCTTCTCAAGTGCCTGCGCCAGATCGGCGATAAGGTCGTCGGGATGCTCGAGCCCTACCGACACCCGCAACAAGCCGGGCGGTGTGGCGCTGCCCGGCCCCTCGATCGAGGCGCGGTGCTCGATCAGGCTCTCGACGCCGCCCAGACTCGTGGCACGGGTAAAGAGACGAACACCCGCCGCGACCGCCATCGCTTCGCGCTCATCGGTCAGCTCGAACGAGAGCATGCCGCCGAAGCGCTGCATCTGCCGCCGGGCGAGCGCGTGACCAGGGTGCGACTCGAGGCCGGGATAGTGAACCCGTGTCACCGCC
>JBMDWS010000527.1:0-9879 GCA_048594695.1 Truepera sp.
AGTGTCTCGCGCGGTCTAGACTAGAACATACACGCACGCGACCAGGAGGAACCGTGGCTATTGAAGGCAAGATTCAGCGCATCTCCGGACCGGCAGTCATCGCCGAAGGGATGATGGGTGCGCGCATGTTCGACATCGTGCGTGTAGGCGGGGAAAACCTGATTGGTGAAATCATCCGTCTCGACGGGGATACGGCTTTCGTTCAGGTCTACGAGGATACAGGCGGTCTGACCGTGGGTGAACCGGTCGTTTCGACTGGGTTGCCGCTTTCGGTCGAGCTCGGACCGGGGATGCTTAACGGCATCTTCGACGGGATTCAGCGTCCGCTTGACAAGATCAATGAGGCGTCCGGTACATATATCGCGCGGGGCATCACCGTGAACTCGCTCTCGCGCGACGCCAAGTGGGTTTTTACCCCCAGCGTTGGCGAGGGCGATGAGGTCAAGGGGGGTCAGGTACTCGGGACCGTTCCCGAGTTTTCGTTCACCCATAAGATTCTCGTTCCGCCGAACGCCTCGGGCAAGATCAAGAGCATCGTCGGGGAAGGCGAATACACCGTCGAAGACGTGATCGCGACGCTCGAGGACGGCACCGAACTGAAGCTCTATCACCCCTGGCCCGTGCGTCAGCCGCGCCCGGTGACCGAAAAGCTCGACCCCGTGACCCCCTTCCTCACCGGGATGCGCATCCTCGATGTGCTCTTCCCTCTGACAATGGGCGGCACGGCAGCAATTCCGGGACCGTTTGGTTCGGGTAAAACCGTCACGCAGCAGTCGATCGCCAAATACGGTAACGCCGACATTGTCGTGTACGTGGGTTGTGGTGAGCGCGGGAACGAGATGACCGACGTGCTCGTGGAGTTCCCGGAACTCGAGGACCCGCAGACCGGCAACCCGCTCATGCACCGCACTGTGCTTATCGCCAACACCTCGAACATGCCGGTGGCTGCGCGTGAAGCCTCGATCTACACGGGGATCACCCTCGCCGAGTACTTCCGCGATCAGGGTTACGGCGTCTCGGTCATGGCCGACTCGACGAGCCGCTGGGCCGAAGCGCTGCGCGAAATCTCCTCGCGTCTCGAGGAGATGCCGGCTGAAGAAGGCTACCCGCCCTACCTCGCCTCGCGCCTCGCGGCCTTCTACGAGCGCGGGGGTCGTGTGACCACGCTCGCCAACGAACAGGGTGCCGTCTCGATCATCGGTGCGGTGTCGCCTGCCGGCGGGGACTTCTCCGAGCCTGTCACGCAGGCGACGCTGCGGATTACCGGTTGCTTCTGGGCGCTCGACGCCTCTCTGGCGCGCCGCCGTCACTTCCCGGCGATCAACTGGAACCGTTCGTACTCGCTTTTCACAGGGATTCTCGAGGACTGGTACAAGGACAACGTCGCCGAGGATTACGGCGAACTCCGCGACCGCGCCGTGACGCTCCTGCAGCGTGAGGCCGAGCTTCAGGAAGTCGTGCAGCTCGTCGGCCCCGACGCGCTGCCGGATCAGGAGCGCCTCGTTATCGAAGTCGGGCGTATTCTGCGTCAGGACTTCCTCCAGCAAAACGGCTTCGATCCGGTCGACGCTTCGTGCTCGATGGATAAGGCGTACGGCCTTTTGCAGCTGATGATCTCGCTCAACGATCAGGCGCGCCGCGCACTCGACGGGGGCGCGACAGTCGACGATATCCTCAAGAACCCTGTCGTCGAGAAGGTCAGCCGCGCGCGTTACGTACCGGAAGACGAATTCGAAACCTACAAAACCGAGACGCTTAAGGAACTCGAGAACGCGCTTGCGGTGGCGGCGTAGTTGACCAAGGTCACGGTGATTAGGGCACCGGCCGATAAGGCCGGTAGTCAAGAAGAAGAGGAGTCCATGACGACGACCAAAAGACCCATGAAAAAAGAGTACAGCGAGGTCTCCTATATCTCGGGGCCGCTGCTGTACCTGCAAAATGCTCCTGATCTCGCTTACAACGCGATCGTGCGCCTGAAAGACGGTACCGGACGTGAGCGCGGCGGTCAGGTAATCGAGGTTTCTGACAAAGTCACTGTTGTTCAGGTCTTTGAAGAGTCCTCGGGCATCGACCTTGCCAGCACGAATGTCTGGTTGGTCGAAGACGTAGCCCGTTTGGGTGTCTCGAGAGAAATGATCGGTCGCCGCTTTAACGGCATTGGTGAACCCATCGACGGTCTACCCCCTGTGGTTGCCGATCAGCGCCTACCGATCGGTGGTGCGCCTATCAACCCGGTAGCGCGGCAGAAGCCCGAAGAGTTTATCCAGACCGGTATCTCGACCATCGATACGCTGATTACGCTGGTACGTGGACAAAAGCTGCCGATCTTCTCGGGTTCGGGTCTCCCGGCCAACGAACTCGCAGCCCAGATCGCCCGTCAGGCTAAAGTGCTCGGGGAAGGTTCCGAGTTCGCTGTGGTCTTCGCGGCGATGGGTGTAACGCAGCGTGAGATCACCTACTTCACTAAGGAATTCGAACGTACCGGGGCGCTCGCCCGCTCGGTGCTCTTCCTCAATAAAGCGGACGACCCTGCCGTCGAACGCCTCCTGACCCCGAAGATGGCCCTGACCGCGGCCGAGTACCTCGCCTTCGAACACGACTATCACGTCCTGGTCATTCTTACCGATATGACCAACTACTGTGAGGCGCTTCGCGAGATCGGTGGGGCGCGTGAAGAGATCCCCGGTCGCCGTGGCTACCCCGGTTACATGTACACCGACCTTGCGTCGATCTATGAACGCGCTGGTGTCGTCGAAGGGCGTAAAGGTTCGGTCACACAGCTGCCCATCCTGTCGATGCCCGACGACGACGTAACGCACCCCATCCCCGACCTTACCGGGTACATCACGGAAGGGCAGATCTACCTGGCCCGTCCCCTCTACAACCAGGGCGTCTACCCACCCATCAACCCAGGCCCAAGCCTCTCGCGCCTCATGAATAACGGCATCGGGAAGGGCAAGACCCGCCCAGACCATAAGAACATCGCCGACCAGCTGCAGGCTGCCTACGCCAACGGCCTCGACTTGCGCCGTTTGGTCGCGATCACCGGGGAAGACGCGCTTTCGGAAAACGATAAGCTCTACCTCAAGTTTGCCGAGCTGTTCGAGAAGCACTTCATCAACCAGGGCTCGGAAGATCGCAGCATCGAGGATTCGCTCGATATTGGCTGGGCCTGTCTCTCTGTGCTGCCCAAGAGCGAGCTTACGCGTCTCTCGCGCGATCAGATTGACAAGTACTACGGTGCGAAGATGGACGAGCTGTGGGGCGCGGCTAAGGAGGCCTAGAGATGGCGGAGCAGATTGCACCGACCCGCTCGAACCTGCTTCAGCGGCGCGACCAACTCAACCTCGCAAATCGCGGGGCCGATCTCCTGAAGCGTAAGCGCGACGCGCTCATCGGGGAGTTTTTCAGTCTCGTTCAGGAGTCTTTGAAGGCGCGCCGGGCCCTTAACGAGAGCTCGCGGGAGGCGTACTTCAGCCTCTTCCTGGCGAACGCCTGGGACGGTCCGGAAGCGGTGCAGAGCCTGAGTCTCGCAGGGGAAAAGCAGCTCGAGCTAGACATTCGGGTGCAAAACCTCTTCGGGGTCAAGGTGCCGCAGGTGCAGCCGCCCGAGTTCGACAAGAAGTTGCCCTTCTCGCCGGTCGGAGCGGGTGCACGTACCCTCGACGCTGCCGCGCAGTTTCGCGCGCTGACCGAGGCGCTGATTCAGGTCGCCGCGACCGAGACGCGCCTGCGCCTCGTCGGGGAAGAGATCAAGAAGACCAGCCGCCGGGTGAACGCTCTCGAGCAGATCGTCATCCCGGGAGTACAGGCCCAGATTCGTGACATTCGCAGCGTGCTTGATCAGCGTGCGCTCGAGGAGACCACCGTCCTCAAGCGCATCAAGGCCAAACTTGAGGCACGTGAAGAGGCGGAGGCCGCTGCCGGCTAAGGCTGGTATGCGCCCTGTTCAAGCAGCCCTGGCATCCAGGGCTGCTCTTTTTGTGCTGCTTGCTGTACCGTCGAAAAATGTCACAAGGACACACATTTGTGAACACCGCGCCTGTTTTCGGCATCCGGTAGCACGTGTGAGCTGTTTGATTGTACTCGAGTCCTGTTAACTTCTTTACAAGCTTTCGCTGGGGCAGGTACTATGCAGGAAGCCAATTTCTGGCCTAATGGCAAAGCAATTCTCGAGTGAAAGGGAGACACGATGCGTAAGTGGATAGCTATAGCACTTGCAGGTACGGTTTTGTTTGGGGTTGCCCAAGCCCAGGACGGCGGCAAGCTCGCAGAGGTCAAGGCGCGCGGTGAGCTCATCTGCGGGGTCAACGACCAGCTGCCCGGCTTTGGTAGTGTCAACGACGCGGGTGAGTACGTCGGCTTCGACGTCGACTTTTGCCGTGCGATTGCCGCTGCTGTTCTCGGAGACGCCGAGGCAGTTCGTTTCCGCGCCCTTTCGGCTCAGGAACGCTTCACCGCTGTGCAGACCGGTGAAGTCGACGTTCTTATCCGCAACACCACCTGGACCAGCTCGCGCGACAGCGACGTGGGCCTCGACTTCGCACCCGTCAATTTCTTCGACGGTCAGGGCTTCATGGTTCGTAGCGACGCGGGCATCGAAACCTTAGAGGATCTCGACGGCCTGCGCATCGGTGTGCAGTCGGGCACTACGACCGAACTCAACCTCGCCGACGTGATGGGTGCACTCGACATTCAGTACGAGCCCGTCGTGTTCGAACAGGCTGACCAACTTGTGCGCGCGTATGACCAGGGTGCTGTGGACGCTTGGACGACGGACAAGTCGGGCCTTGCGTCTTACCTGCCGACGCTGCAAGATCCCAGTGCACACGAGATCATGGACGCTACCATCTCGAAAGAGCCGCTCGCTCCGGCCGTCTTGCAGGGCGACAGCCAGTGGCACGACGTCGTAAGCTGGGTTCTCTACGCGCTCTTCAGCGCTGAAGAGTACGGCATCACCTCGGAAAATGCTGCCGAGCAGGCCGAAACCTCGCAAATTCCGGACGTGCAGCGCCTGCTTGGTACCGAACCCGAGCCTGTTCAGCAGCTCGGCCTCGAGCCCACCGCCATGCTGACGGCAATCCAGACTGTCGGCAACTACGGCGAGATCTACGAGCGCAACCTCGGTGAAGATACGCAGTTCAAGATCCCGCGCGGTCTCAACGCGCAGTGGGGTGATGGCGGACTGCTCTACGGGATGCCTTTCCGCTAAGCAAAAGAGTTTGAGTTGGGGTGGTTTTACCGCCCCACTTTTATTTTGTAGGGGGTGAAGGTGGCCATACAGGCAAATAAGGCGGCTACGTCGTCCGATCGCATTCCGTTTTACCGCAACGTCAAGATGCTTGGGTTTTTGGCACAGCTCATCTTTGTTGCCTTTCTTGTGCTGGGAATCTTCGTTCTTTATTTCAATGTGACGAACGCTCTCGAGCGCTCACGCATCCCCGCGAATTTCAGCTTTTTGGGCTCTCGAGCCGGAATCCCCATCGGGGAATCGCTTATCTCTTACAGCCCTAGCGACACCTACGCCCGGGCGCTCCTCGTCGGCGTGCTCAACACGCTGCGGGTCGCTATCGTCGGGGTCATCCTGGCTACGCTGCTAGGCATTCTTATCGGGGTCATGCGCCTCTCGAAAAATTGGCTGCTGCGGCAGATCGCTCTGGTCTACGTCGAGACGATCCGCAACACGCCGCTCGCGGTGCAGCTGGTTTTCTGGTTTTACGCGGTTCTGATTCCCCTGCCGCCCCTGATTAGCAACCCGGTCGAGCTGCCGCTGGGCTTTGGATATTTCAGTCAGGTGGGACTGGCGCTGCCGTGGTTCTACCCGTCGTACACCTTTTCGGTTTGGTTACCCTGGCTGGGGGGTGCGCTGGCTGCATTTATTTTGCTCTACCTGCTGCGCCGTTGGCAGATTCGCCGTTCGGAACTGCCGGGCAACGCGTGGCTTTTGCCGCTGCTTGTGGCCGTTGTGATTGCCGGGATCGGCTTTCCACTCTCGAGTAAACCCCTGCCACAGGGGACGACTACCGAATTCAGCGTGGACCGTGGACGGGGAACGGTTGTCGATGGTGCGGGCGATCCGCTCCCTTACACACGCGTCGAGGTCGTGGTTCCCGAAGGCATCATCGTCGAGAACACCCAGAGCATCGTCGAGTCACGGCGTCAGCTCGCGAGCGCGTTTCGCTTTCCGGCGCTCAAGGACAGCGAGTTCGAGGAAGCCGAAGTGACCTTCGGCAACCCGGTTGCTGCTGAGGGTCTCAGCGTTCATTATTTCAACTTTCCCTCGTCCGGCGTGGTCTACCGCGACGCCAACGGCAACGGTGAATACGACCGGGGCGAAGAGCGCAACAGTGAAACCGGGGGCGGGTTTAACGGTTTGCCGATGTGGCTGACGGTGACAGGGTTCGAGCGCACCATCACGAGCGACCGCGTTGGGGATTTCCGTATTCCGCAGTTTATGTCGCAGGCGCAGCTCGAGGCCGAAGCCGCTCCCGAACCCGAAGAAGAGGAAGGCGCACCTCAGCGCGAAACGACCAGCCCGTCCGCACTTTTCGGTAGCCCTGACGCGTCCGAGGAAGAAGACCGTACCACGAGTCCTTCGGACCTCTTTGGGGGGAGCGGTGCGTCGGAAGATGAAACCGACGCTCCTGCCGGAGCTGAGTCCTCGCTCACTGTCTTACCGAGTGGTCCTCTCGTACTAAGTACCCCTACAGTTCCTCTCACCTCCTATGAGGGTGGCGTGCAGCTCTCTGCCCCCTTCCTGGCCCTGCTGCTCGGTCTGGTGATCTACACGGCGTCGTTTATCTCCGAGATCGTTCGCGGAGGCATCCAGGCTGTCTACAAAGGCCAGCGCGAAGCTGCCAAGAGCCTGGGACTAAGCGATAATCAGACCTTCAACCTTATCGTCTTTCCGCAGGCTTTACGAATCATTCTCCCGCCCCTGATCAGTCAGTACCTCAACCTCACCAAAAACTCGTCGCTGGCGCTTCTCATCACCTTTATCGACTTCTTTGCCATCGGGCGCATCATCGGTAACCAGACGGGGGCAACGGTACCGATTATCGTCATCATCATTGGGGGGTACTTGCTCGTGAGCTTTACCTTCTCGCTCATTCTCAACGTGGTGAATGCGCGCTTCGCGTTGGTGGAGCGATGATCGAGGCGCGTCGCCCACCGGTGGGCCAAACGGGTATCGGGGCCTGGCTCAGGCGTAACCTCTTTTCAACACCGCTTAATGCGATCGGCACGGTTCTCATCGCGCTGGCAATCGTGTACGTTCTTTACAGTCTGATCTCGTGGGTGTTTTTTGCAGCGCACTGGCAGCAGCTCTGGAACAACCTCAAGCTCTTCGCGGTGTTTCGCTACCCGGCAGAGCTGCTCTGGCGGCCCCTTTGCGTCACTGCCATGATGATGACGCTCCTCGGGGCAACAGCGGGTGCGGCTCGAGAGGGGACCGGACGCATCGTCTGGGGTGTGTACCTTCAGTTTATGGTTCTTGTCGTTGTGCTGGCGGTTCTGGGTGTTCTTTATTGGGAAAACGTGCGCTGGGGTTGGCTCTCGGTGGCCCTTTCGGCGCTCGTCGGATTAGGTGTGGGCCGCCTGATCCCTCGTATTCTCGGCGGCATGCTCTGGGCCTGGGTCGCTGCGCTGATCATTGGCTTCTTCCTGCTCTCGGGCTTTCCAGGGAGTAACGGAGAACTGCGCGTCGTCCCGACCCGCGAGTGGGGCGGTTTCATGCTGAGCATGATCCTCGCGGTGGGCGGCATCGTCATTAGCTTCCCGCTTGGTGTGGCGCTGGCGTTAGGTCGCCGGAGCAGCCTCCCCATCATCAAGTACGTCTGTATCACCTTTATCGAGGTCATTCGCGGGGCGCCTCTCATCACCTGGCTCTACATCGCCTCGCTGATGGTGCCGCTAATTCTTAATATCGACACCGACCGCATCAGCGCGCTCAACAAGGCGTTCGTGGCCTTGACGCTCTTTTCGGCTGCCTATATGGCCGAAAACGTGCGCGGGGGCTTGCAGGCGGTTGGAAAGGGACAGGGCGAGGCGGCGCGGGCGCTCGGCCTCTCGGCGTGGCAGTCGATGCGACTTATCGTCCTGCCGCAGGCACTCAAAGCGGTGATCCCAGCTATCGTCGGGCAGTCGATCGGGCTGTTCAAGGACACTTCGCTCGTACTCATTGTCGGACTGGCAGACTTCTTTCAGGTCCACAACATCGTTGCGCAGCAGCCCGCGTCCTTGCAGGTGCAAGGTGGCGTTCGGCTCGAGCTTTCCCTCTTCTTGGCGCTACTTTACTGGTTTTTTGCGTTCCGCATGAGCCGCGCAAGTCGTCAGCTCGAGACTGAGCTCGGCGTTGGAACCCGCTAGAACGTGTTCATAACAGGAGGCGACTATGACGGTCACTGCAGCTAAAGGGTCCTCGGTACGTGCTGACGCCCCACCGGGTGGCGAGCGTATCATCGAGATCGAAGATCTCAACAAATGGTACGGCGAGTTTCACGTCTTGCGAGATGTCAATATCTCGGTCAACAAGGGTGAGGTCGTCGTCGTCATCGGTCCGTCTGGGTCGGGTAAGTCCACCCTGATTCGCTGTATCAACCGCCTCGAGGAGCATCAGGAAGGCAAGATCGTCGTGGACGGTGTGCATCTTACCGACGACGTGAAAAAAATCGACCAGATTCGCCGCGAGACCGGCATGGTCTTCCAGCAGTTCAACCTGTTCCCACACTTGACGGTGATGGAAAACATCATCCTCGCACCCGTACGGGTCCGCAAGTGGAAGCGTTCCAAGGCCGAAGAGCGCGCGCGGTACTTTCTCGAGAAAGTCGGCATCCCCGAACAGGCCAGCAAGTACCCGGGACAGCTCTCGGGTGGGCAACAGCAGCGCGTGGCGATTGCCCGGGCGCTCACCATGGAGCCTAAGGTCATGCTCTTCGACGAGCCGACCTCTGCGCTCGATCCCGAGGTCATCGGTGAAGTTCTACAGGTCATGGTCAACCTCGCCAAGGAGGGGATCACCATGGTCGTCGTGACACACGAGATGGGCTTCGCCCGTGAGGTCGGCGACCGCGTGGTTTTCATGGACCGGGGCCAGATCGTCGAGGTCGGGGACCCCGAGCACTTCTTTACCAACCCGCAGGAAGAGCGCACCAAATCGTTCCTGTCGAAGATCTTGAAAGCTGCACCCAAAGAGGCGGGACCTAAGCTCGAGGGATAGTAATACCTGAACTAAAGGTAAAGGCTCGGCTTCGTTTCTGTGAAGCCGAGCCTTTCTATCATTTCCCTGACCTTTAAGCCATGCTCAGCACGTTCGGTCGCCACGGCAACGCGCCGACCACTTCGCCACTGAGGTCATAAGCCGTCGCGCCTGTTACCCGAACCCGCACGATATCGCCGATCTTGACCGTACCGTCGCCTGTTGCAAAGACCGACCCGTCGATACCGGGGGCGTCGTACTTGCTGCGCCCGACAATGTCGCCAGGAAACTCGCCGTAGTCGTCCACGATAACCTCGAGCACCCGCCCGACTTTGGCTTCGTTTAGCTCACTACTGACCGCTTGCTGCACCGCCATGAGGCGGTCGAAACGTTCCTGTTTGAGTTCTTCGGGAACCTGATCGGGGAAGGCGTTGGCGGTCGCGCCTGGCACTTCGCTGTAGGTAAAAGCCCCGACGCGCTCGAGCCGCGCCTCTTGCAAGAAGTCCAGAAGCTGCTGGAAGTCGTCCTCGGTTTCGCCGGGAAAGCCGACGATAAAGGTCGAGCGGATAGCCAGTTCCGGTGCAATGCTCCGCCACTCGCGGATAGTCTCGAGGTGACTCCTGGCCCCACCGGGTCGGCGCATCGCCTTCAGGATCTTGGGGCTGGCATGTTGCAGCGGCACG
>JBMDWS010000528.1:0-3032 GCA_048594695.1 Truepera sp.
GTGCCCCTTGGAACCTCTGCCGGGGACACGCAGCCCTATCGCCGCGTCGGACGGGCGCACTTCAGCGTGGCGGGGCAGACCTGCGTTCTGACGCTCTACCGCCCGACCTTCGAAACCCCTAACGATCATCTGTTTATTCCCTTTCGCGACGCGACGAGCGGAGAGGAGACCTACGGAGCGGGGCGTTACCTCGAGGCGCAGCCCGGGACGGACCGCGTCGTTCTCGACTTCAACCGCGCCTATCACCCGTACTGCGCCTACAGCGGGCGCTACCGCTGTCCGCTACCGCCCGCCGAAAACCTCCTCGATATTGCCGTGGTGGCTGGTGAGCGGCTCTAGCTGGCAGGTCTACTTGCTGCGCTGCCAGAACGGGGCGCTCTATACGGGCGTCACAACGGACGTGGTGCGGCGTATGCGGATGCATAACAGCGGGCGCGGAGCGGCCTATCTGCGCCAGCACGGTCCCGGCGAACTCGTGTACCTGGAGGACGCGGCGGACCACTCGGCGGCTTTGCGGCGCGAGGCCGCCATCAAACGCTGGCCCCGCAGCCGCAAGCTGGCCCTACTGACGCAAGCCTCCAACCTGTTAAAGTCGCCCCTGTGACGCGCATCTTCTCATGGACCGTGGGCCTGCTCTTTATCGTGCTGGGGCTCAACCACTTTATCCGCCCGGACTTTTACACGGCGATCATGCCGCCCTACTTTCCCGCGCCGCTCTTTTGGGTGCTGCTAAGTGGCGTGCTCGAGATTCTCGGCGGGCTCGGCCTCCTCGTGGGGCGTTTTCGGCGGTCCGCCGCGTACGGCCTCGCCCTCCTGATGATTGCTTTCTTTCCGGTTCATGTTCATATGCTTTTCTGGCCCACGCAGGTAGGGGTGGCAGATCTCTCGCCGTACTTGCTCTTCTGGCGCTTCGCGCTGCAGTTTGTTCTCATCGCGATGTTCGTGGCGCTCGCGGAGGCGAGCTGATGGACTTCATTCAGGCGCCCAACCTGAGCGTGCCGCACGGCTTCACGACGAGGCGCGGCGGCGTCAGCACGGACCCCTACGCGAGCCTCAACCTGGGGCTCTCGAGCGGTGACGCCGAGCGGGTCGTCGCTGAAAACCGCCGCCGGGTCCTGGAGGCGTTTGGGACTGATGAGGGCAGCGCGTGCGCTTTCAATCAGGTTCACGGGGCGCGAGTGCTGGACGGCACGCCGAGCTGGTTCGAGGCGGAGGCCGACGCCGTGGTGACAGACAGGGTCGATTTGCTGCTTATCGTCAGCGTCGCGGACTGCCTGCCCGTGCTGTTTCACGACCCCGTAACCGGAGCCGTCGGCGCGGCGCACTGTGGCTGGCGCGGCACGGTTCAGGAGATCGCTGCCCGGACGCTGGGGCGTCTGAGCGAGCATTACGGCAGCGAGCCCCGAAACGTGCGGGTGGCTTTTGGTCCGTCGATCATGAAGGCCAACTATCAGGTTGGGGGAGAGGTCGTCGAGGCGTTCGTGCAGGCCGGCTTTCCGGAGAGCGTCGCTGAACCGGACGGGTCGGGGCGCTACCGACTCGACGTGGCCGGGGCGAACCGCTGGCTGCTGCTAGGGCACGGCATCTTGCCTGAAAACCTCTGGGAGAGCGGCCTGTGTACCTACGCCGACCCGGCCCGTTTCTACTCGCACAGGCGCGATCAGGGCCGGACGGGACGACACTGGGCTGTCATTTGCGGAGCGGTATGAGTTTGGAGTGCAGGGGCTAGACTGGGACCATGGACAAGCTTTTGGCGACGATGCGGCAGCTCCGGGCACCGGACGGCTGCCCCTGGGACCGTGAACAGACGCACGCGAGCCTGCGCCCGTACCTGCTTGAGGAGGCAGCCGAGGCCGTTGACGCGCTCACGGACGGCGACCCCCGGGCGATGGCCGACGAGCTCGGCGACGTGCTCCTGCAGGTCGCTTTTCACGCGGTCATCGCTGAAGAAGCCGGGACGTTTGGCTACAGCGACGTCGAGACGGCGATTGTCGAGAAGCTCGAGCGCCGTCACCCACATATTTTCGGGGAGGTCACGGTTGCCGACGCCGCTGAAGTTAAGCGCAACTGGGACGCGATTAAACGTGCGGAGCGGAACGGGCTCGAGCGCCCACCCGCCGAACGCGTTCCGCGCAGCCTGCCCGCGCTGCGACGGGCCGCCGAACTTGGCGATAAGCTCGGCTGGACACCTGGTAGCGCGTCGGACGTGACGCGGGCACTAGGGGCCACCTCGCTACCGGACGAAGCGAGCCTGGGCGCGCTCCTTTTAGCTGTCGTCGACTATGCGCGTGCCGCCGGGGTCGACCCTGAACTGGCGCTGCGGCAGGCTGCCAATCAGCGGGCGGGTCTGTAGGCGCGTGCGGCCCGAGTACGAGGCGCTCTTTGCCGCGCTCGCAACCGACCTCGCCTCGAGAACGCCGGAACCCCTGGCCTTACCTGGCTTTCGGCAGGCGGCGGTGCTGGTGCCGATCCTCGTGACGCCCGGTGGGCTCGAGCTACTCTTTACCGTCCGCAGCAGCGACCTGACGCACCACGCCGGGCAGATCGCCTTCCCGGGCGGGCGGCTCGAGCCGGGCGAAACGGTCGCGCAGGCTGCACTAAGAGAAACCCTCGAGGAGACGGGCGTGGAGGGGGACGGTGCTCGCCTGCTTGGCACCCTCCACTCGCTCCCTTCTCCAGCGCGCTACGTCGTCACGCCCATTGTCGGCGCGCTGCCCTGGCCTCAGCCGGTCACGCTCAGTCCTGGCGAAGTCGCCGAAATTTTT
Source organism: Truepera sp. (assembly GCA_048594695.1). GTDB lineage: Bacteria > Deinococcota > Deinococci > Deinococcales > Trueperaceae > Truepera. The sequence continues at coordinate 2,766 of JBMDWS010000528.1, forward strand.
ACGGTCCCACTTCATGACCTCCTGGCCCTGACCCCTCGGCAGGAGGAGCGGCTCCTTCAGGGTCAGCGCCGCGTCATCCACTACTACACCTATAGCAGTGGACCGAACGAACGGCTTATCTGGGGTCTGACCGGAAACATCGTCGCGGATCTGCTCTCGGTCCTGCGGCCTCATGCGAACGCCCTCGCTCCGGCGATGAACCCCTAGAACATCCGAATTGTCTGGGCTGTCCTCGTTGGGAAGTCGACAAACGTTTACACTTAAGGG
>JBMDWS010000529.1:0-2044 GCA_048594695.1 Truepera sp.
AGCTTCGTTTACCCCCTACACCAGCACGTTTATCACCTCGGGGTCGGGCAGTGCGAACCCTACCCAGCCGTCGGACGCCGTGCTGACCTTTCAGCCTTCTACCAACGACGTGCGCCACAGTTCGCTCACTGTCTTGGGCACTTACCTCTACGCCTCGACTATCGACGGCAAGATAATTCGTTATCCCATTGCGAGTGACGGTAGCCTCGGGACTGCCGAACAACTCACAGCGCTGACCGACCCTAACGGCAAAGAGAGGCTGACGGTCGGCTTTGCCTTCGATCCGACGGCTACAGCAGAGAACCCCGTGGCGTGGGTCTCGAGCACCGGCTTTACGGGTTTTGCCCAGGGTGGCGGTATCCAGAACGGCAATGCCGAATACCGCTGGTCGGGCAAGATCACCCGTTTGAGCGGACCTAACCTGAGTGTTCAGCAGGACGTGGTGGTGGGGCTGCCGCGCTCGAGTAAGGACCACGTCACCAACTCGATTGCTTTCAACCCAGCCGAGCCGGGCGTGCTGTACTTCAATCAGGGCAGCAACACCGCGATGGGCGCCCCCGATACGCTCTGGCGCTTTCAGCCCGAGCGCGTGCTGACCGGTGCGGTCTTGCGCCTCGACTACGCCGCCATCGGTTCTGGTACGTTGAATGTACAGACCGAAGAGGGCGGCACTTACGATCCTTACGCCGATGGCGCGCCGCTCACGATCTACGCCAGTGGGACGCGCAACTCGTATGACCTCGTGTGGCACTCGAACGGCCACCTTTATGTTCCATCTAACGGTTCAGCAGAGAACGGTACCATGCCCAGCTATGACCCCCTCCCGGGCACCTGCGAAAACCGTCCCGATGGCGGCTACGAGACAGGTACGAAACTTGTCGGACGGGACGCCCTGCCCAACCTGAGCTACATCACGAGCGGCACCGATCCGACGGGTGTGACTGTCCCTGTCAACGGCTGGACGATTCCGCAGACGATGAACGACTACCTGTTCGACATCGAAGAGGGGGGCTACTACGGTTCGCCCAACCCTAAACGCTGTGAGTGGATCCTCTACGGCGGCGGGGCGAGCACGGGGGCTGACAAAATCAACGCTTTCCCAGCATCGGCAGAGCCCGATCCAAACTATCGGGGCTACACCTTCAACTTCGGGCAGAACATCTCGCCCAACGGGGCCATCGAGTATAAGGGCGACGCCTTCAGCCAGCTCAAGGGCAAACTCCTGGTGGTGCGCTACGCCTCGGGCGACAATGTCGTGGCGCTGGGCTTCGACAGCAGCGGCAACGTGTCCGGTGAGGCCGAGCCGGTCGTCGGCAATAATAGCTTCGCGGACCCTATCGACCTGACTGAAGATCCGAGAACGGGCTACCTCTACGTTTCGTCCTACGATCAGCTCGAGAAAAACCCGTTACCTACAGGCATCACACTGGTGCGTCCCAAGTAAGACGGGAACCAACATGAAAGCCCCTGCATACTCGCGGGGGCTTTCGTTTGACTTCCAACCTCAGCGCAACGAGCCACCCCGGTAGCCGAGCATGGTGAAGGTGCAGCGTTCACCGCCCTCCTCGTCTTTGGCGTTTCCGATCGCCCCGCTTAGCTCCTTTGCCAGCGCACTGTAGCGTTCTTCGCTCATCCGAACGGTCGTCACCACGGCGTGGGGCGTGAAGTGAAAGCGGTCGTCCTCACGCATCTGCTCACCGTCCACGCCGATATTGCGCTCGAGGTCCACCGTCACCTTGTCCCCTGCCTCGTCGAAGGTGCTTAGTGCCAGGCTCATCTTCTCGAACTCGCTAAAGAACTCGCGGTAGACGAGGTTCAGGAGGGTTGTCAGCATCATGGGGAGCGCGTCCTTGAGCTCGCCGACCAGTGCCGGGGGCACGACAAAAGTTTCGTGCGTCGTCTCGAACACGCGGCCCCGGCCCGTCTCTTCGTGCTGGCTCGTCTCTTCATGGACATGCAGCAGGCCGACCTCGAGCAGCTTGTTGATGCGGTAGTGAACGAGATTGACAGGCAGCTCGAGGTCGCTCGCGATGGCGCTGGTGGT
>JBMDWS010000053.1:0-1844 GCA_048594695.1 Truepera sp.
GACGTGGGGCACGACGCGGGTCCGGCTCAGGCGTCCCCGCGCATAGACCAGGCACTCTCCCGCCCGCACTTTCTGGACACCTCCGAGCAGGCAGTAGGGCGCGGGTACGAAGCCGAAGTAGAAGTAGAGTGCAGCGGCCTCCGGCGATACCCGACCATCCCCGTAGGGCCGCAACGCCTTGAGTTCCGAGGCGAAGTAGAGGCCGTCTGCTCGAGCGGCAAAATATAGCGGTTTGACGCCCAGCGGGTCGCGTGCGAGGGTGAGTTTCTCTTCGTGTTTGTCCCAGAGGGCTACCGCAAAGACGCCGTTGAGACGCCCCAGTGCCCCGCTCACCCCCCAGTGCTCACAGGCCCACAGCACTGTTTCGGTATCCGAGGTGGACCGGAAGGTGTAGCCCGAGCGCTGCAGCTCGCCGCGCAGCCCCAGGTGGTTGTAGATTTCGCCGTTGAACCCCAGCACGAAGCGCGGGCTCTCCATCGGCTGGTTGCCGAGGGCGCTCAGGTCCTGAATGCTGAGGCGGCGCGTCCCGATGCCGAAGGGCGGGTGCAGCGCCGTCCCGGCCTGATCGGGGCCACGGTGCCCGATGTGCTGACCCCAGGCGAGCAGCGTCCGTTCCCCGTGGTCCCGGTCGTAGCTCGCGTCGTCCCGGGCGCTCCCGTCGCGGACATGACCGACGAAACCGCACATCTCAGGCGGCCCTTTCGAAGCGCGCCCTGGCGTAGACCTGCTCGAGCGCTTCGGCGGCTCGCTCCCAGGAAAACCGCGTGGCGCTCTCGCGGGCCTCCCGGCCCAGCCTGTCCCGCTGGGCGAGGTCGGTCAAGTCGGCGAGGGCCGCCTCGAGCGCTGCTTCATCTGCAGGCGGGACCAGCCGACCGTTGTGAGGGCCGATGAGTTCGGGCAGACCCCCGACGTCCGACGCGATCACGGGCTTACCGGAGGCCAGGGCCTCGAGCGCGACGAGGCCGAAGGGTTCGGGCCAGACCGAGGGCATGACAGACACGTCGCTGGCAGCGTAGACGGCGGGCATGTCCCGACTCGGGATGTGGCGCTCGAGGCGTGCCCGCCCGGCCCGGATGAGAGGTCTCAGCAGCCCGATGACCTCGTTTTCGTAGGCTCGCCCGGCCCCCTGATCGTTCATGTCCCAGAGCGCGGCGCTGCCGACGACGAGCAAAAATGCCTGCGCGTTGCGTTCGGCGAAGCGCCCAAAGGCTCGGACGAGGTGCCCGAGCCCCTTTTCCGGCACGACCGCCCCGACGAACAAAAAGACGACGGCCCCCTCGGGGATGCCGAGAGTGGCTCGCAGTGTCGCGGCCCGGCGCACGGTGGGTAGCCCGCCGAAATGTTCGTGGACCACACCGTTATAGACGGTTTCGATCCGTGGACGTAGACTGCTCAGCGCCATCGCCTTCGTGACTTGCCCGGCGATGTAGTGGCTCACGGCGATCTGCGCGTCGGTGTGCTGGTGGATGAGCGCGAAGTCGGCGCGTTTGGCGGCGGGCAGGTCGGTGGTCCCTGGCCCGTGGAGTGGGTCGGCGTGAAAATGCGCGATCCGGACGCTCGCCCGCAAAAAGCGCAGGTAGTAGTAGAGGTGCCCCTGCACCACATCGAACGCTCCGCCCTGGCAGAGCGTGATGAGTGGGTAGTGCGTGCTCAGGTCGAGTGTCCGCCCTGCGAGACTGACTCTGGCCCACGGGCTGCGGGCCAGTTGTCGCAGGGTGACCCCTCGCCAGCGCCGTTGCCACGCCTCCGCGCCGACCGTGACGACGGTGACCCGGTGGCCCCGCTGGACCTGGGGGGCGGCCAGCTCAACGGCGGCGCGCACAGTGCCCGAAGCGCCCTCGTCG
>JBMDWS010000530.1:0-1806 GCA_048594695.1 Truepera sp.
CAGGCCCGCACCGTCAAGGTGGAGCCGGGCGTGGTACGCGACCCGCTGAACGCCTTCTTGAAGCCTTACAAGCTCCAGTTCACCCCGGACGTCTCGACCACCAATCGCGCCAACGTCGGGGGGATGGTCGCCAACAACTCCGCCGGGACGCGCAGCATCAAGTACGGCAAGTCGGTCGATCAGGTCATCGCCATGACCGTGATGCTGATGGACGGCACCGTGACCGAACTGCGCGAGCTGACTCCCGACGAGCTGAACGAGAAGCTCGAGGGGCCCGGACTCGAGGGCGACATCTACCGCACCGTGACGCGGGTGGTCAGCGATCACGAGGTAGAAATCGAGGCGCGGTTTCCCAAGGTCATGCGGCGCGTCGGCGGCTACAACCTGGACGAGCTGACCGGTGACAAACCCTTCAATCTCGCCAAACTCGTCTCCGGCTCCGAGGGCACGCTAGCCTTTATCCTCGATGTGACGCTGCGGCTCTACCCGGTCCCGGCGCACCGCTGCCTGGCGCTCCTGCACTTCGACTCGCTCAAAACGTGTATGGAGGGCGTGCAATACATCAACCGGCACGGCCCCTCGGCAGTCGAAACGCTCGACAAGACCTTGATCGAACTGGGGCTCGAGAACCCCAACATCGCGCCCCTTTTGGGCTGGCTCTCCGGCATCCCCGAAGCGGTCCTCATCGTTGAGTTCGACGGCGAGAGCGAGGCGGAGATGCTCGACGGGCTGGCGAGCATGGAGGCCGATCCCGAAGTGACAGGCCGCCTCTACCACCTGCACGTCGCCCACGGCGCCAAGGAGCAGGCCGACGTGTGGAGCGTGCGTAAGGCGGGGCTGGGCGTCTTTAATACCATGAAGGGCGCGGCCAAGCCCACAGCTTTTATCGAGGACGCCGCCATCCCACCCGAACATCTCGCCGAGTACATCCCCGAGGTCGAGGCGATCTGTGCCCGGCACGGCGTCAAGATGGTCTCTTACGGTCACGCCTCGGTCGGCGTCATCCACGTGCGGCCCGTTCTGGACCTGCATACCAGAGAGGGGCTCGAGGCCTACCGAAAGATCAGCGAGGAGACCTTCGCGCTGGTGCAAAAGTTCGGCGGCTCCTGGTCCGGCGAGCACGGCGACGGCCTCATCCGCTCGTACAAAAACCGCGAACTCTTCGGCGACACGCTCTACGGGGCGTTTCAGGAGGTCAAACGCGCCTTCGACCCGGACAATCTGCTGAACCCCGGCAAGATCGTCGACGCGCCGCCCATCACCAACGACCTGCGCTACGGTGAGAGTTACACCGTCCTGCCGATGGCGACGCACTTCGATTTTTCCAAGGACGACGGCTTCATGGGCGCGATCGAGATGTGTACGGGCGTCGGGGAGTGCCGCAAGACCGGCACCGGGACGATGTGTCCGTCGTATATGGCAACCCGCGACGAGGACCACTCGACGCGGGGGCGTGCCAATCTGCTGCGCGACGCCATGAACGGCAGGTTGGAAGGCGGCCTCACCTCCAGAGAAGTCCACGACGCCCTCGACCTGTGCCTCGAGTGCAAAGCCTGCAAGGCCGAGTGCCCGAGCCAGGTCGACATGGCCAAACTCAAGTACGAGTTTTTGCAGCACTACTACGACGCGCACGGTACCCCGCTCTCGGCCATGGCGCTCGGCGCCGCCGCCAAGGTCGCGCCGCTCGGCAGCGCCCTCGCGCCAATTGCCAATTTTTTCCTGCCGCTGCCCCCGGTGCGCTGGCTGATCGAAAAGACCGCCGGGATCGACCGCCGCCGGGTAATGCCCGCCTACGCGAGCCGCACC
>JBMDWS010000531.1:0-13927 GCA_048594695.1 Truepera sp.
AACGCCCTGACCTTTCCCGTCCTGAAAAACGCCCCCGCGCCGCCACGCCCCAGACGCGTGTCGCTGCTGCTTCCAGCCCGCAACGAAGCCGAAACCCTGCCCGAAACCCTGCCATTGCTGCTGGCGCAGGGTGCCGATGAGGTGATCGTACTGGACGACGATTCGACGGACGCTACGGCTGAGGTCTTGGCGAGTTTTCGTGGCCTCAGGGTCGTGCGTGGCAAGCCTCTCCCGCCGGGCTGGGTCGGCAAGAACTGGGCCTGCCATCAGCTGAGCGAGCGGGCGCGGGGGGACATCCTCATCTTCACCGACGCGGATGTGTACTGGGAACTGGGCGCCCTCGAGTCGCTCCTGGCCCTTGTCGAAGCGAACGACGCCGTTTACGCCAGCGTCTGGCCGCGTCAGCTGACCGGCACGCTCTTCGAGCGCCTCACGGTCCCGGTGATCGACATGATCCTGCTGGGACTCCTGCCCTACCCGCTCGTCCGGCGCACGTCGGACGCGGCGTTTTCGGCGGGCAACGGTCAGTGCATGCTGTGGACGCGCAGCGCCTACGCACAGGTGGGTGGGCACGAGGCCTTTCGGGGCGAGGTTTTGGAGGACATCCGCATGGGCCAGTACGCCAAGGGGCGCGGCCTCAAGGTGGCGCTCGCGCTGGGCGGCGAGCTGATGAGCACCCGCATGTACCGGACGCCCGGGGCGCTACTCGAGGGCTTCTCCAAGAACGTCCTGTCGGCGCACGGCTCCCGCCCGGTGCTGCTCTTTTCGCTCCTGCTAAATACGCTGGCCTACACACTTTCGTGGCTCCTAGCCTTGTTTAACCCTATCTGGCTGGTTCCGGCGGCTCTCGGCATGTTTCAGCGGGCGCTCACCTGTTTTATCTCGCACCGCAGCCCGCTCGAGGCCTTCCTGCAGCCGCTGGTGGCATTCCCGCTCTGGATGATCGTCTGGCGGGCGCTGACGCAGCGGCGCTACAGCTGGAAGGGGCGAAGTTACGACGCCTAGAACAGCGCTGGTTCTGGGCGGCGGCTTCGCGGGCCTCTCGGCAGCGATCAATCTGGCGCTCGCGGGTGTGTCGGTCACGCTGCTCGAGCAACTGGGTGAGGTCGGGGGCAAGGCGGGCGAGTTCGTGGCGGACGGCTACCGCTTCGACATCGGCCCGAGCGTCTGGACGCTGCCCGAGATCATGACAGACCTCTTCGAGCGGGCCGGGGAAACGCCGCCCGCGCTCGGGCCCCTCTCACCCCTGTGCCGCTACGTGTTCCCCTCCGGTCGCGTCTGGGACGTGTCGCGGGATGTAGAGGCGACCACCGCGCCGCTCAGCCCGGAGGAGGCCAAAGCCTACCGCCGTCTCCTCGAGGAAGCGCGCGCGCTTTACGAAGCGGCGGCCCCGACCTTCCTGTTCGGGCAGGCACCGGGACCGTGGGAGCTTTTGCGCTACGGCCTGTCGGCGGGGTTAAAGGCGCACCCGCTCGAGCGCCTGCCGGACCTGCTGCGGCGCTACGGCGCGACGGGCGATCTCGAGACCTTCTTTTTACGCTTTGCGACCTATTTTGGGGCCGACCCCTACCGCGCTCCGGCGGTGCTGCATAACATCGCCTGGGCCGAGCTGGGGCAGGGGGTGTACTACCCGAGAGGCGGCATCAAGGGCGTGGTGCGGGCGCTGCGAAGTCTGGCGGAAAAACTTGGGGTGAGCGTCCAGACAGGCGTGACGGTCACAGGGCTCGAGGTATCTGGAAACCGTATGACGAAGATCGAAACGAGCGCAGGCGTGTTCTCTGCCGACGCAGTTGTTTCCGCGCTGGACATCGTGCGAACCCATGAACTCCTCGGACGGGAGACGCGGGCGGCGCGGCTCGAGCCTTCCCTCTCGGGTTTTGTACTTCTCCTGGGACTAGAGGGCGAGACGCCGGGGCTGACGCATCACAATATTCTTTTCCCGCGGGATTACCGCGCCGAATTCGCGGCGCTGGGGCGCGGCGAGTTGCCTACCGACCCGACTCTCTACGTCTCGATAAGCTCCAAAACGCTCTCCCAAGACGCCCCGCCGGGATGCGAAAACTGGTTTGTGCTGGTCAACGCGCCTGCACTTTCAAGGGAGAAACCGCTGGACTGGGAGGCCGAAGCTCCACGCTACGCCGAGCGGCTTCTGGATGTGCTTGGAGGGCGGGGGCTCGAGGTTCGGGGGCGTATCCGCGTGCAGCAGACCTTTACCCCAGCCTATCTGGGCACGCTGGCCTACCGGGGCGCGATCTACGGCGCGGCTCCGCACACGCTCCTGCAAACCATCCGGCCCAAACAGATGGTGCGCGGCCTTGAGAATCTTGTTTTGGCTGGTGGGACGGTGCATCCGGGGGGTGGGATTCCGCTGGCGCTGTTGTCGGGGAGGCATGCAGCGGAGCGACTTTTGATGCGCAAGTCTCCAAATTAAGGCAAATAGAGTCTCTAAATGCTCGTAAACCACTCTTTATTGACTGTAATTTGTTCGACCTCAACTTTTTGTACGGTGATGCCAAGGCCAAGCGCCTTGAGTTTGTCTAGAAGTAGATCACCGTCGATTAGGTCTATGGCAGGCGCTCCATCTCGTGTTGCCTCTTTCATGGCATCCCTGGTGAAGTTGCCTGTTGTAATCATCAGACCTTTGTCGGCACGTCCAACCATTGCGCCACGAAAATCCCGGATCTGACCTGCCGACACCGATCCTCGATAACGCTTACATTGAAAGATGACGTGAAATGAAAGCAAGCCACCTAAACGCATAATCCCTTTGCCGTCTACGCCACCATCTCCAGTTTGCCCGGTTACTTCGACCTGTATGAAACCCGATTCTCTGAGTAACCGCTGGACTAAGCGCTCAAAAGCTGAGGGATGTAGTCCGAGAAGTGTATCCAGTAGTTCTTCGCGCCATCGCTCGATAGGTTCGATATCCTCGAGTGGATCGCTAATTGCAACAGCAGGGGTGGCCGTTTCAAGTTCAAAACGATTTGCGCGTTGGTGCTCGCGCATATAACGATTTACTTCGCTGGGTTTGACTTTATCTAGCGCATTTCCTTTTGCAGTTAGAGCCCAAATTCCACGGGCAGAGTTTTCGATTGCACCAAAACGCTTCAAATAGGTTCTGGCCCACGCCATTCGATATTCGACTTCGGTGTTCCCGCCTCCTGTCTCGGGTTTATGCAGCACCTCGAGTTGTTTATCAGTGAGGTTCGCCAGTTCCGAGGCCAGAGAGTTAATTTCTTCGATGGTTCCCGATCCTCCCAGCTTCTTCAGAGCATGGATTATCGGGTTCATCAGTTGGTCGTATGGAGGAATATTACGACTTGCCATTTAGAGTAGATTACCTCACGAAAAATTGCTTGATGAGTTGATGTTGTCACACGGAGGGCTGACTTCAAAATTAACCACCGAAGGTTCACATGAAGTAATCAAGCTGAATTAGCCCAGCGAGAATTCAGGCCGCGAAACGACCCCTAGCAAGCAGACGCTGCACGATGAGTACCAGGACCACAGCCGCAGCCGCGAACGCTGCAATGACGACCGACAGCTCCGACCCCCACCGCGCCACAGAGATGCCAAAGAAAGCCCAGGCCAGCACCAGGTTAAACGCCACGTCCTTGCGGTTTCTGAGCATGAGGTAGCCGATACCGACCGCTGCGAGAATAGCGATAATCGTCCAGAGCGGTGCCAACCAGCCTCCGGTCACGCCGTAATAGAGGAGCGTGATAGCCGTGTTGGCGACGGTGGCGACCGTCAGCCAGCCGAGGTAGATGCTGAACGGCAGCTGCACGGCGAAGGCTTCGGCTCTCGAGACCCGCTCCCTGTTGACGCCGAGGCGCAGGTAGGACACGACGAGCGTCAGCAAGAGCCCGACGATAAGCACTTCGCTCAACCAGAAGACGCCGTAGTGCCACGCCAGAATCCAGAAGAAATTAAAGCCGCAGCTCGCCACGAACCAGTACCCGAGTCGCGCCAGGCGAGGGTTGTGCCGCTGGGCGGGCAAAGCCTGATAGATCACGAACACGATAAGGAGCAGGTAGATGAGCCCCCAGATGCTGAACACGTAACCCGCTGGTGTGAAGAGGCTGGGAATGCTGTCCGACACCTCGCCTGTCGTCACGCCGTTGATCGGCAGAATGTTGGCGAGCGCGTTGATGGTCAGGACTGCGCCTAGTGCTGAAATGTTGGCGATCTGCCGTATAGGCGCTGGGGTCGTTTGGGACGCGGGTCGGGATGAGGTCATCGTAAATCTCCCTTGCAGGGCCTGCTAGATGTTCTCCGGCCTGCCCGCCGCAAGACGGTGTACCGGACTCGCACTTATCCTCACACTTGCCGACCTTTTTCTTGTATCTGCTGGGCCACGATTTGTCTCTGGCTGCGCCGCAATCCCTGAACGGCCGCTGAGGGTCGGAGAGGGCGGTCTGTCTTATTCTGCACGATCTACTCCTGCTCTTAGCGCCCCAATGATCGCGTCCACGTCGAACACGCACCCGCCCCACGTCCCGCCGCTCACCTCCTGCAGGGCAGCCCATAATCGGGTGTCGTCGGGCAAGGCCGGGTGTGGGCTCAGGTCGGGGTGAGTGGAGCGGGCGTTCAGGATGCGCTCACCCTCCTCCGGGGTGTACACCCTTTCACCTTCACCTACCCAGTTCACACTGCCTGCCATGTTGAGTGTGTCGATCACGACCTCGAGCACGTCCCCCTCCCGCACCTTGCCGAGTGGACCACCCGCCAGCGCCTCCGGGCCGATATGCCCCACGCACGCGCCCGTGGAGACGCCAGAAAAGCGGGCATCGGTCAGGACGCCTACGTGTTTGCCCCAGGGCAAATGCTTGAGGGCCGAAGTGACCTGATAGATCTCCTCCATGCCTGTGCCAAACGGCCCGCCGCCCATCAGGACGATAATCTCGCCTGCCCCCACGCGGCTCTCTTTGATAGCTCGCACGGCGTCGCGCTCGCGCACGAAGACCCGGGCTCGCCCGCGCTGACGGTAGACGCCGTCTTCGCCCACGACGCTTGGGTCGATGGCGGTGCTCTTGATGACTGAGCCCTGCGGCGCGAGGTTGCCCCGGGGGAAAATGGCGGTGCCCTTGAGGCCCCTGGATCTTGCCTGTTCAGGTGGCAAGATCACTTGGTCCGGGTCAACCCCGTCTTTTTCCAGAAGTTGCTCGCGCATCACCCGTCGCCGCGCCGAGGTCTCCCACCAGGCCAGCACCTCGCCGAGGCGCTGGCCGCTGACGGTCAGGGCGTCCAGATTCAGCAGATTCTGATCGCGCAGGTGCAGCATCACTTCTGGGACGCCGCCTGCCAAAAACACGCGCACGGTGGCGTGGTCGTCGGGGCCGTTGGGTAGAACGTTGACGAGGCGCGGGGTGCGGCGGTTGACCCGAATCCAGTCGTCGACAGTTGGGCGCGGCAACCCTGCGGCGTGTGCGACGGCGGGCAGGTGCAGGAGCAAGTTGAGCGAGCCGCCATAGGCGGCGTGGACGGTCATGGCGTTTTGGAGGGCGTCGGGCGTCAGGATGTCTTTTGTGGTTATGCCCTTGTCGCGCAGGTTGACGAGCGCACGGGCCGAGACGCGGGCCAGCTCGAGCCACACCCCCTGCCCGCTCGGGGCCAGCGCCGAGTGGGGCAGTGACATGCCGAGCGCCTCCCCAACGACCTGTGCGGTCGCGGCGGTTCCTAAAAACTGGCAGCCGCCACCCGGTGTGGCGCAGGCGCGGCAGCCCATTTCAGCCGCTTCTCTGAGCGACATCTCGCCCTGGGCAAAGCGCACGCCGATGGTCTGCACCTTGCCCGCGTCCTCGCCGGATGTGGGCGGCAGCGTGACGCCGCCCGGCACGAGCACGGTGGGTAGATCGGGTGTGCCCGCGAGCGCCATCATCATGGCGGGGAGGCCCTTGTCGCAGGTGGCGACGCCGAGCACGCCCTCGCGGCGGGGTAGTGAGCGAATGAGGCGGCGAAAGACCTGCGCCGCGTCGTTGCGGTACGGCAGGGAATCGAACATACCGGTCGTCCCTTGGGACCGTCCGTCGCAGGGGTCGGAGACGTAGCCTGCAAAGGGAATAAAGCCCAGGCTGCGCAGAGTTTCGGCGGCTTCCCCCATCAGCAGGCCCACTTCCCAGTGCCCGGTGTGATAGCCGAGCGCGATGGGCTGCCCGTCCGGTGCACGAATACCGCCCTGCGTGCTGAGAATGAGCATCTGCGAGCGCAGCACGTCGGCGGCCTTCCAGCCCATCCCGACGTTCTGGGTGAGGCCGAAGAGGTCGCCGCTGGGCGCGTCCCGGAGCAGGTCTTCGGTCAGCGGGAGCGCGCCGGGTGGGCCGTCGGCGTGGGTGGCAACCGCGTTCCAGGTTTCCGTACCGTCGCCCAGGAGGGACTCGAGCCCTATCTGCTTGGCCATCAGGGAACCTTCCCGGTATTCGTCCAGCCGCCGTCTATAAGCAGTGTGTGGCCGTTGATCATCGCAGCTTCGTCCGAAGCAAGAAAATACACGGCGTTCGCAACATCTTCAGGTGTCCCGACGCGGCCTGTGGGAATGACCCCAGCCCAGTGTTCGCTGTACTCGGGGTCGTCCGTCAGGTTGCGCGCATTGACCGTCGCGCCGATGGCGACAGCATTGACGGTGATTCCATAGACTGCGAGCTCGCCGCCCAGTGTGCTCGCCATGTGGCGCAGTCCCGCCTTGGTAATGCCGTACGCCGACGATCCGGGCAGCGCCCGCAAGCCCGTTACAGAAGAAGAAAAGACGATGCGCCCGCCCTTGCCGCTCGCGATCATGGCCCGCGCCGCGGCCTGTGCACCGAAGTACGAGCCTTTTAGGTTGAGGTTCGCGAGCGCGTCCCAGTCTTGCTCGGTGGTTTCCAGAAAGGGTGCGCTCACTGTAATGCCCGCGTTGGCGACGAAGATGTCGAGCCTGCCGAAGTGCTCGAGTGCCCCATCGACGAGCTTCTGGTTCTCTTCAACCCGCGACAGATCGGCTTCCTGCAGATCGGCCCCCGTTCCACTGGTCCCTAACCGCCGCACCACCTCCGGTGCGAGCCCCGCGTCGCCGTGGTAACCGAGAAGTACGTTGGCACCAGCCCGGCCCAGCCTTTCGGCAATCGCCGCGCCGATCTCGACGTTGGCGCCCGTGACGAGGGCGACCCTGCCCGCAAGTGGGGCGCCCTGCATCTCTCGTTCCCCACCGCTCATGCCCGCTCTTCGCTCCGGTCGGTAGCGACAGCGGGAGCGGGGGAGAGCGCGGTGATCTCCTCACGCATCTCCGGCGTCATGACGAAGTCCGCTGCTGCGAGCGAGGGCTCGAGCTGTTCGACGCTCCGGGCTCCGATAATCGGCGCGGTCACCGCCGGGTGCGATCCGACCCAGGCAACCGCCAGCGTGGCGGGGTGAACGCCCTTTTTTTTGGCGTAGGCCGCAAAACGCGCCGCCGTTTCGTGGTGTGCGGCCTCGCCGTAGCGAGCGGTGTACATCTTGTTCTCGACGAGCCGACCCTGGTCGGGCTTCGCGTCCACGTATTTTCCTGTGAGCAGGCCGCCGCCCAGCGGGCTGTACGGGATGACGCCCAGACCCTCGGACTGGGCAAGCGGCAGAATCTCGACTTCCGCCTGGCGCTTGGTCAGGTTGTACATGGGTTGAATAAGCTCGAAGCGCGCGAGATGTTCCCGCGCCGAGGTGCCGAGCGCTTTCATGATCTGCCACGCGGCCCAGTTACTGACCGCCGGATAGAGGATGAGGCCGCGCTGCACCAGCGTGTCGAGTGCGTGGAGGGTCTCCTCGATAGGCGTGTCCCGGTCGAACTGATGGACGAAATAGAACTCGAGCCTGTCGGTCCCCAGCCGCTTGAGCGACGTTTCGACGGCGCGGGTGACGTGGCGGCGCGAGAGCCCCCGGTCGTTGACGCCCTCGCCCACCTTGCCGAACACTTTGGAGGTGAGGACCAGTTCCTCGCGGCTACCCTGAATCAGCCGACCCAGAATCTCCTCCGAGCGGCCTCCGGCGTAGACGTTGGCGCAGTCGAAAAAGGTGATGCCCTTGTCGCGTGCTGCGGCGAAGAGTCGCCCTGATTCCGCTTCGTCGGCGGTGTCGCCAAAGGACATGGTGCCAAAGCAGAGTGAGGAGACCTTGACGCCGGTTCGTCCTACAGGTTTGTAATCCATGCGCCGAGTCTACCGGGTTGCTGCGCGCCGCAGCGTCTTCCTGGGGTCAAGGAGATTCATAAGTAACCTTCACGTAAACCATCCGGGCTCGCCAAACGAATTCGGCTAGAATGCGGGTATCAGGTAGGTGGTCGCTCTTGAGCTAAACCTGACGGGTCTCGAGCCTGCCTCGGGACAAGCAGGGCTGCCTTGGCGTGAAATGAGGGAAGCATGATTCATACCGTGACGTTCAATCCGGCACTCGATCTGACCTACCGCGTACCCCACCTCAAATACGACGACAAACTGCGCTCGACCGAAGTCGTGCGCTCGCCCGGTGGGGGCGGCGTCAACGTCAGCCGGGTCGCGGCGCGCCTCGGCGAAGCGACTGTGGCGATGGGGCTCGTCGGCGGGCGTGCCGGGGACGAGTTCGAGGAGCTCGTGCAGCGCGAAAATGTCCGCACCTGGTTTATCCGTCAGCGCCGTAGCACCCGCATCAACGTGGTCATCCAGGACGACGAGGGGCAGCAGCTACGCATTTCCGGCCCCGGCCCCGAAGCCACGCCCGATGAGGTCGCACATCTGCGCTCGAGCATCTTCGAGCTGCGCGCCCCGGACTTTCTGGTCCTGAGCGGTTCCTTGCAGGCCGGGATGTCGACGGACTTTTTCCTCGAGATCATCGCCGAAGCCAAGCGACAGGGGATCAAGATCGTTGCCGACATCGACCGCGAACTCAAGGAGGCCGTCGAGGCGGGCGTCTATCTGGTCAAACCCAACGAGCACGAACTCGAGCGTCTGACCGGGCGGCCCGTCACGGGGCCGGAGAGTGCCCTCGAGGCCGCGCACGGGGTGCTGGGGCTCGGCGCTGAACTGGTTCTGGCCAGCATGGGGGCGCAGGGCGCGGTGCTCGTCTCTAAGGACGGTGCCTGGCACACGAAACCCCCCAAGATCGACGCCGATTCGGCGGTCGGCGCCGGGGACTCGCTCCTTGCGGGCGTGCTCGTCGCGCTCGCACAGGGTAAGTCGTTCCCGGACGCGCTTCAGCTGGGGATCGCCTGCGGTACGGCGACGGCCAGTGTTCCCGGGACCGAGGTGGCGACCCGGGAACTCGTCGACGCGCTCTTGCCGCGTATCAACATCGAAACGCTCTAGGGCTCGAGCAGGGACTGCCCGGTCATCTCGGGCGGCGCGCCGAGCCCGAGTAGTTCCAAAATCGGTGGTGCGACGTCGCCTAGCTTGCCCCCTGCACGCAATTTAATGTCACCGGCCCCGATCACGATGCAGGGCACGGGGTTGGTGGTGTGGGCTGTGTGTGGGCCGCCGTCCGTGTCGGTCATCATCTCGGCGTTGCCGTGGTCAGCCAGCACGATCAGTACGCCGCCCTTCGCCTGCACGGCTTTTGCAAGCTGACCCAGCTCTGCGTCGACTGTTTCACAGGCCTTGATCGCGGCCTCCAGAACGCCCGTATGGCCGACCATGTCGGGGTTGGCGTAATTGATCAGGATAAAGTCGTCGTCGTGCTCGCGCAGCCGCGTCAGGGTGGCTTCGGTCAGGGCTGGAGCGCTCATCTCCGGTTGCAGGTCGTAGGTCGCAACCTTGGGCGAAGGGATGATCTGCCGCGCCTCGCCCGGGAAGGGCGTTTCGATCTTGGCGTCGAAAAAGTAGGTCACGTGCGGATACTTCTCGGTTTCGGCGGTGTGGTACTGCGACATTCCGGCGGCGCTCAGCACCTCGGCCAGGCCATTTTTCAGCTCGGGCAGCGCCAGCGCATAGGCCGCGCCGAGTTTGGCGTCGTATTCCATCAGTGAGGCGTAGGTGATCTTCGGCACGCGGCAGCGCGTGAAGAGCTCCCAGTTCCCATCTCCAAGAAGCGCGTAGGTCATTTGGCGCGCACGGTCGGCGCGGAAGTTGAAAAAGAGCACGCTATCGCCGTCTTGAATACCGGGGCTGCCCGCGATGACGGTGGGCGCGATGAATTCGTCCGTCTCGCCCCGGTTGTAGGCTCCTTGCACGGCGGCGGTCCCACTCTCGGCGTGCGTGGGGCTCGAGGCGCACACCACCGCGTCGTAGGCGCGCTGTACCCGTTCCCAACGGTTGTCCCGGTCCATAGCGTAGTAGCGCCCGGACACCGAGCCGAGCCTGAAGCCCTCCCCGAGCGAAGCGAGTTTGGCCTCGAGCGCCCTCACGAAGGCCAGCCCGCTCTGCGGCGGCGTGTCGCGTCCATCGGTAAAGGCGTGCACGTAGACCCTACTTACACCCTTGCGGTGGGCCAGCTCGAGCAGGGCGAAGAGGTGGCGGATATCGCTATGCACGCCGCCGTCCGAGACGAGCCCGAGCAGGTGCAGTGCGCCGCCCGACTTGGTGGCGGCGTCGCAAATGGCGCTAAGGACCGGGTTCTCGAACAGCGTGCCGTCGTCGATCTGGTTCTGGATGTAGCTGAGGCTCTGCTCGACCACGCGTCCAGCCCCGAGGTTTAAGTGGCCCACTTCCGAGTTGCCCATCTGCCCGTCGGGCAGGCCGACGGCGCGGCCCGAGGCTTGCAGCTCGGTGTGGGGGCTGGTCTGCCAGTAGTGATCGAAGTTGGGGGTGTGGGCCAGTGCGACGGCGTTGCCCGGCCCGGCGGGGGCGAGGCCGAAGCCGTCCAGGATGAGGAGCATTATGGGTTTGGGCATGGGGTCTCCGGTAAAGCGCTAGGTGCGCAGGGTGCGAAAGTTCTCAAGACCGGCAACAGCGATAATCTCGCCGTCGAAAAGATAGAACTCGTTAAGCGTCACACCGCTCACCTGCTCGTCGATAAAGCGTTGCAGGTCGACAGTTACGTGCGGCGCACCTTCGCCTCGCTCGATATGGACCCCGTCTGGGAGAGGAATGGCTTGGGTCAGCAGGTTGAGGAGGCGGTGAACGGGCAAGGAGAGGACGTTAGTCACGAGTTCGAAAGTGGCGACGCCCGTGCTGAACTCGAGAAACTTCAGCTCGAGCTTGACCTTAGGGACCGCGCCGCGCAGCAGCCGGGGCAGGACCGTTTCGGGGTTGATGCTCAGGTACACCGTGTCGCCAGAGCAGCTCACGCTTTCGATGGCGCTCGGCAGGGGCTTCTGGCTCGTGGCCAGCTCCAGGGCTTCGGGGAAGGGCAAAATCAGGTGCATAGTCGCTTCTTTCGTATCACTAGACGTGCCAGCGGCCTAGAGCGCGGGCGATGCGGGGCTCGAGGCGGCTCAGGTCGTCGTCGGTAACGTCACTAGGCAGTTTGGTCAGCAGGTGCGCCAGGTAGCAGCGGGCGGCGGACTCGAGCTGCCCCTTCAGGCGGGGGTCGGCCAGAACCTGCGGCAGGAGTTCCTGAAGCTTTTCTTTCAGGTAAGCCCGTGCCCGAAAGACCGCCACGGCTCGCTCCTCGTCGGATAAAAACGGCGTTGCCTTGTCCGGTGCTACCGCCAGAACCCGCGCCGCCGTCTGCACCTGACGCTGCTCGCTGTAGCGTTTGCAGGTGGTGCAGAGGCCGCGCACGGGGGTCAGGCTGCCGCAAACCAGGCAGGCCACCCAGCCCTCGGCTTCGCGGGCTGCGCGCCAGGCGAGCATCGCCTTGGCGGTCTGCATGGCGCGTTGGGTCAGCTCGTCGGAGAGGTCGGCCTGCGACACCCCCCGCGCCAGGTCGGCGAGCGCCTTAGGGTCGGCCTGCGGCGCGGGTTTGGGTCGCGGCTCTTCTTCTAAAAGCGGCCTGCGGCCCGTGCGAAAGCGCACGTCTTTAACGTCCTTGACGCCAAACTTGCCCTGATAGACTCCGACGAACTTCTGCCGCTGAAAGCTCAGGTGCATGCCCGTCTCCGAATCGGGCACATCGACGTAGAGCACGCCGTCTTGCAGGGTCTTGGCCTCGGTAAATTTGGCGACCTTGGGTCCGACGACCTGGGGCCAGAGCAGCACGGCCTCGGCGCGTTTCATGCCCCGTTTCATGCCGCCCCGGCGAAAAACCTCGGCGAGCAAGTCGCTGACGCTCGAGCCCGCTCTACGACTCGGCACGGATCTGACCTCCGGAGATGAAAAATTGCGCCGTGGCGTGGGGCGGCGCTTCGGTTCCGCTGACGAGGGCCTGGGGCGCTCTAGCGGCGAGCTGCAACAGAAATTCGCGGCGGCCAGCGTCGAGTTCGGCGGTAAAGTCGTCGAGTAACAAAACTGGCGCCTCGTGGTGTTTTTCGCTCAGGAGGCTGTATTCGGCTACCCGCAGCGCGAGTGCGGCAGTGCGCGCTTCGCCCCTCGAGCCGTACGCCTGAACGCTATGCCCCCCAAGCGTCAAGAGCAGGTCTTCGCGGTGCGGCCCCACCACCGTGACGCCGCGCGCGCGCTCCTCGAAGGCCGAGGCGCTGAGCGCGTCCGCCAGGTCCTCATGACTGCCGGTCAGCGCGACACCGAGCGGCTTGTCGTCACCGGAGATGTCGGCGTAGGTCGTCTGGGCAATGGCGGAGATTTTAAGGAGTGCCCGGGCGCGCAGACTGCCGAGCGCCTGCCCAAGGTCGATAAAGCGCTCGGTCCATACGGAGAGAGCAGAGTCACCACCTTGCGTGCTTTGTTTGAGGGCGGCGTTGCGCTGCTCCACGACCCTACTATACTCGCGGTGCAGGAGCGCGTAGCGCACCGAGAGCTTGCTGAGGAGCGTATCGAGATAGTGACGCCGCTGTGCCGGAGGGCCGTGGACGAGGTCGGCATCTTCAGGGGTGATGAGGACCGCCGACGAGACTTTGGCGAGTTCGAAGGTGCGAACCGTCTGCCCGTCTAAACGAATGAGCTTTTTTCCGGGTGCGAGCCCGATCTGCGTGCTGACCGTGCCGTCGTCGCGTTCGACGGTAGCGCTTACATACCCTTCGCTTTCGCCGATACGCACTGTTTCGGCGATCTTGCCGTAGGGCAGCTCGCCGGTACAGCCGAGGTAGGCCGCCTCGAGCACATTCGATTTACCCGCCGCGTTGCGTCCGACGATCGCCGTCACGCCGGAACCGAACGTCAGCCGGGGTGTAACAAGGTTGCGAAAGTTGAGTTGTGACAGGGCGCGCAGCAGCACGCTTTTCAGCTTACCGTGTTGGTTGCCGCGTTGGTCGCCGCGCTGAAGTCGTGTGAGACCTAGCCGCCGTGCAGCTGAAAGACGAGGTGGCTGAGGGTCTGTGCTTCCTGTTCGCGACCCCGCGCGACGTCGCCAGGCGTGTCACGCCACTGCAACTGACGTTCGTGAATAAGCCTATAGACCTCTTGCAGGGCCGCGTTGACGCCCTCTTGCACCGAGCGCGCGTCGAGCTGTGGGTTGTCGCGCATCACGCGCGCGGCGACAGCGGTAAGGCGCTGCGTTTCGTCGATGCTTATAGACATGCTTCCCAGCCTAGAACGATTTCGGAGGCCCGGCAACGGTCGGGGGCCTAGACCCATGCGCGGGCGAAGTCTAGTACCCTCGAGCCGAAACCTTCACTTCCAAGCCTTGTCCAGAAATGTAGGTTATCCACAGGCAGGTGGCGGTTATCCACAAGTTATCCACAGCTTATCCACAGGCCAGCCAGAAAATCCAGAACTCGATAACTCGGTATTTGACCTCGCCCTGTGAAAAGACCTGACGCGAGTCGCTAGTCTACATACCCCACATAAACCGTCGCGCCCGAACGAAGCCCCTCATCCCCCGCTGCGTCGGCGATGGCTTCGGCAAACTCTTCGGTCGTCGGCAGCCCGCCCGCCTCCTGCCGCCGCGCTTCGATAAGGCCGGGGAGGTTGCGCTGCAAGAGTTTGGGGGTGATGGTTCCCTCGATGAGGTCGCC
>JBMDWS010000532.1:0-5362 GCA_048594695.1 Truepera sp.
CGCAGCATCGGGGCCGGGGCGGTGCGCAGGAGCGTCTTTTCAGCGAGCGCCACCACCCGCGGGAAATCCTCGGCGATGTCGCGGTTGGACACGCTCACGCGGCTCAGGTCGGTCCCCAGTTCCCTTGCCATGCAGTCCTGAAAAGCGCTCTCGTCGAAACGGTCGTCTTCGAAAGAGACGGCGAACGAGAGCCGCTTTTGCCAAGTCAGGTCGCGCGTCAGCGCGGCGATCGCCGACGAGTCGAGGCCGCCACTGAGGTAGGTGCCGAGCGGCACGTCGGCGCGGAGGCGCAGCCGGGTCGCGTCGGACAGCAGCTCGGACAACTCTTCGGCGAGCGCGTCCTCCGGGTCGCGCCGCGTTTCTTCCGGAGGAATCAAGGGCATGTCCCACCAGCGGGTTTCCTCGAGCATCCCTCTGGGGCCGAAGCGCAGATAGTGACCCGGCGCGAGCTCGCGTATCCCCTCGAAGGCGCTCAGGTCCGGCAGCGTCGTCCACAGGGTCAGGGTTTCGGTGAGGGCGAGTGGATCGAGGCGACGGGTGGCTTGCGGGTGCCGGAGGAGCGCCTTGGCTTCGGAGGCGAACTCGAGGCCTCCCCAGAAGCTCAAAAAGAGGGGCCGTACCCCGAAGCGGTCGCGGGCGAGGAGCAGTTCGCCCGTCTGACGGTCCCACAGGGCCAGGGCGAAGTCTCCGTTGAGACGCTCGAGAAAGCCCACGCCCCACTCCTCGTAGGCGTGAACGAGCACCTCGGTATCCCCGCTGCTCCCAAAGTGGTGCCCGCGTTTCGCCAATTCGGCCTGCAGCTCGAGGTAGTTGTAGATTTCGCCGTTCTGCATGACCCAGTAGCGCCCGGTCTCGTTACATAACGGCTGATCGCCGGTGGCGAGGTCCAGAATGGAGAGCCTCGTATTGACCATGCCGAAGCGCCCATCGAGGTAGAGCCCGACGCCGTCCGGACCCCGGTGGGCCAGTTCACCCGCCATCGCCAGGAGCACCTCCTGCCGGGCCGGAGACCCTTGAGCCGCGTAGCTTCCTGCGACGCCGCACATGGGCGCTCAGCCGACCTGCGCGTGGATTTCGGGTACCGCTTCGACAAGGATCGGGGGCTGGTGCAGGGTGCGTGTGCTCCGCCGTTTGCCTTCGATGTCGCGGTAGACGTGTTCGACCTGTGCTTCGCTGAGGCCGAGGGCCTCGGCAACTTCGCGGCTTGGGACGGAGTGGTTGTGCGCGTAGAGGCACAGGTCCATCTGCGCGTAGGGTAGGGAGAAGTAGAATTCCTCCTGGCTCTGGGCGAGCGCGTAGGTATCGGTGGTTGGCGGGCGAGATTGCACCTCGCTGGGCAGGCCCAAATGCGCCGCCAGCGCGTAGACCTGCGTTTTGTAGAGGTGAGCGATGGGTTTGACGTCGGCGGCCCCGTCGCCGCCCTTGACGAAAAAGCCCTGATCGTACTCGAGGCGGTTGGGCGTCCCGAGAACCGCGTAGTTGAGGCGGTCGGCGTGATAGTACTCGAGCATCTTGCGGGTCCGCTGCTTGAAGTTGGTGGCGGCGACGATCTCGAGGTAGCTCGTTGGCGTGATGCGCGCGCTGACGCTGCGCCCGTCCGGAGCCTGCGCGACTACCGAAAAGAGCCGGTAGTGCCCCTCAGTGACTCTGGGCAGGACGATCTTGGCCTTCCAGCCTGGGCCGTAGTCGGGAATGACGGATTTGAAGGCCCTGTCGCGCCGCGCGTAGCAGCCGAGCGCCTCCAATGTCGGCGTGAGATTCTCGGTAATGGGTTCGACGCCGAGGGTGTCGGCCACGCCCTGCCCGAGCCGCAAGGAGTCCGGGTCGGAGTCGCTTTCGGGCATGAGCAGGCCGAGCACCCGGTCCGGCCCGAGGGCGCGCACCGCGAGAGCGGCAGTCACGCTGCTGTCGATTCCACCGGAGAGGCCGACGACCGCGCCGCGTTTGCGCAGGTCTTGCAGCACGATCCTGTGCAAGTTATGCGCAATGTCCTGCGTGACGGCGGCTTCGTCGATCTGCAAGACGGTCTTCGTAAAGTGTGGGGCATCCCGTTGTTCACGGATCTGTCCCTCGCGAGTTTGGGTCTCGTATGCCCAAACGCTGGCGTCCGGAGCGCTGTACGACATGGCGTTAGGCTTGGGCTGTTTCGTGGTCATGGGTCTCCCAGGGCTGCCCCAGCTTGCCCGTGACGTAACGAACGAGGTTACGCACGCTGTCGAGGTTTTCCGGCAGTGTTTCGGCTTCGGACACCCGCACCCCGTAGCGCTGCTCCAAAAACATGACGAGCTCGAGGACGCCGAGCGAGTCTATGATGCCTGTCTGGGTCAGCGAGGCGTCGCTGGCGAGGTCCGTCTCACCGACGATAAAGTTCTCGCGGACAAAGTGCCTGATCTCGCGTTCCAAACCGACTAAATCCTCAGCCATGTGATAATCCCCTCGCTTTTGCCCGCGTGCCTGCTCTGCGGCGCAAGCGTCCTGTGCAGGACCCTCTGGGCGCGCATGGTAAGGGCGGGGGCGTCCCCAAACCGTCCCAAGGGCTCGTTAGTGGACCGTTTCAGTCCCGGTCGTCAAAATGGGGACATTGTAGGGACGCCCCCTGTCTAGGCTGGCGGTCATGGTGACGCTGCTCCTAAGTTTAGGCGCGGTCGAACTGGGCAGTTTCCCCAATGAAGCGGCCGTTCTGCTGACGCTTATCGCCTTGTTCATTGCCCGGGACGTTTTTGGGGGTTGGCCTTCCGAATCGGCTGCGGCCGAGGGTGGGCGAGCCTTCTCCCTCGCGGCCCTGCCGCTGGCCCTTCTTTTTGCCGTCATCGTCGCGCTGCGATTCGCTCGAGGCTAGGGGCCACCGTGTCGGCGCATTCCTGTCCGAAAGCGAGTACGCGGTGAAACCCTGGGCTCAGCGCGGGGCTGCGCCCACGCTTCAGTGGGCGCGTGGCCTTTCCGTCCTCGCGTTCGTGCGGGGGGTGCGGCCGCAACTGGATCTGGTTTGCTGCGCCCTGCTGACGCTCGTTCTCCTGCTGCTGATTTTTGTCCTGCCCGGTGCCCTGCTACCCCTGCGGAGCGCCCTCGCTCTGGTTTATCTGCTGCTGGTGCCCGGCTACCTGAGTGCAGCAGCGCTGTTTCCTGGTCGCGGAGACATTGACGGGCTCGAGCGTTTGGCGCTTAGCGTCGGGCTCTCGGTCGCGGCTCTGCCGTTTGTCGGTCTGCTCCTGAACTACACGCCCTGGGGGATCCGTCTGCACTCGATGAGTCTGGGTTTGACCCTGTTTTGTACACTCGTGTCGCTCGTGGTGCTGGGGCGTCGTCGCCACCTGCGTCCGGCGGCGCGGTTTTACGCGGCCCAGAGTGCCCGGGCCTTGGGGCGAAACCTGCTGCTACTCGGATTGTTGCTCGGGGTGGGGGCCGGGGTCGTAGTGACCGCCCAGACCCTTCGACCCCCTCGAGCTGTAACCGAGTTCTACCTGCTTGGGCCTACGGGACGGCTCGACGGTCTCCCGAGGGTGCTGGAGCCGGGTCAGGCGTTTGACGTGACGCTCGGTGTTCGTCACTTTGGTCAGCAAAAGGCCTACCGCATTCACCTTCCGGGTTTGGATCGTGACCTCACCGTGCCCAGGCTGGCAGACGGTGAGGTGTGGCAGAAGACCCTCACGCTGCGAGCACCGCAAGGTGAGGGGCAAAAGCGTCTGTCTCTAGAACTTTTTGCGCCAGGGCAGCTCGAGCCCTACCGAACCCTCCATCACTACATCTTTTTGGGGGCTCGTGAAGGGGAGAGCGTGGCGCTCTGCCCTGAGGGTCAACCATGCTAGGGGCGGGTATCGGTACGGTACTGCGCCGCACGTTTGCCGGTCCACGCTACCCCTGGGTTTACGTCTTGCTGCTGTGCGGCGTAGCACTTTTGTGGTGGCCCGACACACCTTTTTTAACCGTATGTCTCTACGCTTTACTCCTCTTATTCCTGCTCTCGCGGGCACAGTTTCTCGTGGGGCCTGAACGCGACCTTCATATTGCCCTTGCGGTCGTTCCGGCCCTCCGCGTCTTGACCCTGTCGCTGCCCGAGTGGCCCGTTCTGCCCCTGGCCCAGCGCGCATTCGTGGCCCTTCCGCTTGGGCTGACGGCGCTCATGACGTTTCGGATTCTTTCCCGAAACCTTTTGGGGCGCTGGCGCACGCTGGTGTACGTGCCGCCTGCGCTCCTCTTCGGGGCGGGGGTGGGCGTGCTCTTTTCCCTCTTGCTCCGTCCCGAGCCCCTTGCGCCGGACGTGGCGGCTTATGGGGGGCCGCGCGGGGTAGCCGCACTCGCGCTGGCGCTCATCGTCCTGGCCATCAGCGAAGAAAGTCTCTTCCGGGGTGTACTCCTCGGTGCGGCAAGTCGGTTGCTGGGGCCAGCCCAAGGGACGTTCCTGGCTGCGCTCGCCTACGCCAGTTTGCCCCTCGGTCAGGAGACCTGGGCTGTCGTTCTTTTATTCTTCGCTTTTGGTTTGGGCTGCGGCTGGCTGACTCACGCCACGCGTTCGGTGTGGAGTGCTGTGGCCCTTCACAGCGCGGCCCTCGTGACGCTCTTTCTTGTTCTCCCGCTGGCGACGCAGCGGAGCGGAGGTTAAATGCTCCTGCTCGACGCCACGCCGCTTCAGTCCGAGCATCGTCTGCGCGGGGTCGGTGCATACCTGCGTCAGCTCATCGGGGCGCTCGAGACCCTGCCCGGTCCCGGTCTTCACTACCTCGTCTCTACCGTCGGCAAGGCGCACCTAGGAGCGCTGCCACCAGAGCGGCTTATCTATACCGCCAGACGCCATCAGCCCGCCCAGGTCTACTGGATGTACAGCGAACTCGAGTTTCGGTTGCCGCTCTGGCGCTACCGCCCGGAGGTGTTTCTCGCCACGGACTTTAACGGCCTTGTCCATAATCCTTACGGCAAGACCCTCGCAGTGCACTACGACCTGACCGCCTTTAAGGTCCGGGCGACGGGTAGGGCAACCCTGAGTGAGCGCCTGAGCGATCTGCGCTGGACGGCCTACGCCCGCAAGCTCGAGCGGGCCGACGGTATCCTGACCATCAGCCATAGCGCCAAGGTCGACCTCGTGTCGCTCCTCGGCATCCCGGAGGCGCGCATCACGGTCGCGCACCTGGGCGTCGATCACACGCGGTTTTATTCCTCGACCGGGACGGGGCGTTTTGCGGCCTCACCCCCCTATATCCTCCACTTAGGGGCACGCAACGACAACAAGAATCAGGCGCGGCTGGTGCAGGCGTTCGCCCGGGTCGCTAGAACCCACCGGGACGTGCAGCTCTTGTTCGCGGGGCCGTGGCACGCTGCAGATCACGCGTGGCTCGAGGACACCGCGCGCACACTGGGGCTCACGGGG
>JBMDWS010000533.1:0-2693 GCA_048594695.1 Truepera sp.
CGCGACCCCGGGTGTGCTGGAACACGGCATGTTTCTGGATATGGCGAAGATCGCCTACGTTGCGGGTGAAGACGGCGTCATCCGCCTCGACCGCTGACACTGACTTTATACTGGCCCTATGGTTATCGCCGTAGGGCTGGATATTGTCGAACTCGGGCGCATCGAGCGCGTCTGGAACAACCACCGCGACAGGTTTTTAGAGCGCCACTTCCATCCGGAAGAGCTCGAGTACTGCCTCAAAAAACACTCCCCGCTGCCGTCCTTGGCCGTGCGCTTTGCCGCCAAGGAAGCCTTTCAGAAAACCTGGCCCGTGACGCACGGCTGGCGCGACGTGTGGGTGGTGCGTGACGGCGTCAAGCCCGTCCTGCGCTTTTCGGATGAGATCGCCGCCGAGATGCAGCGCAACAACTGGCACGCCCACCTGAGCATGAGCCACGCCCATACCCACGCGACAGCGGTAGTCGTTCTCGAGCAACGCTAATGCCTGCGCCCGATATTCGGCTGCGCGAAGCGACTTCGGTGGACGCGGAGGCGCTTTCGGCACTCGCTCAGGAAACGTGGTCGGTCGCTTTCGGTCACACCATGACGCCAGACGCGCTGGCCGCCTATAACGAACGCATGCTCTCCCCGGCGAAGCTGCGGGAACTGCTGACCAAGGACACCTTTATCCTGGCGCTCACTGGGAAAGACATCATCGGGTTCGTAGAGTTTGGGGACGTCACCTTCAAGCCGGAGTATTTTATTCCGCCTGCCACGCTGCACCCGAATAGTGCCCAGATCGGGCGACTCTACGTCCTGGCTGCGTATCAAAACGCGGGCATCGGCTCAAAACTTCTCGAGGCGGCCCTCGAGCACCCCCGCCTCCGAGACCGATCTGCCATTTACCTCGACGTGTGGCCCGAAAATCACGGGGCTATTCGGCTGTACCGGCGCTACGGCTTCACGCACAAAGTCGGCGAGGTGCCTTTTGGTGACGAAAAGGACGCTATCCTGGCCCTCGTTCGCTAGGCTGCCGCGACGATGAACTGGAAGAAGTAGGATTTTCGGGTTTCGGCGCTCCCTTTACGGTCACGAAAGCGCTGCCAGACGCCATACAGTTCGTTTAACAGCTCACGCGCCTCGGCGTCGGTCAGCTCGAGCCTGTCGTCCATGAAGTCTGCTCCGGTTCGCTGTATGCCCTGATCGTTCCTTTGCAACACCTTGAGACTGTCGGCGGAGTACTGCCACACCGTGCCGTCATGCGCGTCCCGGTAGAGAATGCGGCCTTCCCTACCTATCTGCCTCATGGTTCTTGCCATCGAAGGAACGACGATATCGGCACACTCGCGGAAGTAGAGATGCAAGATCTCCTCGAGGTTGGCGTAGGGCGTCAAATCGAAGGGGATGATGTAGGCGTCATGAACACTCCGGTAATATTTGATGGGCCGACCTGCACGCCGCTCAAGCCGCGCAACCCGTAAAAGACCCGCGCCGAGCAACACCTTGACGCGGTAGAGCATCGTATCGAGCGCGACCCCTAGCTCGTCGGCGGCCTCTTTGACACTCAGCTCTCGGGCCACGAAGGGGCGAAAGTATCTGAGGCTCGCGTTGTCCGAGAGCAGTCGGGCTTGCTCCGAGTCTGTCACCGTGTAAAAAGCGTCGACCGGGGGTCTACCGGAATGTACATCTGACATTTCAAGTAGAAGCCTATCACACTGAAGAGCATGAACGACCTCATCCTTTACAAGCAGCTTCGGCAACGCGCGCTCGAGCTTGAACGCGCCGCCGAAAGACACCGCCGGGCACACCAGCCCGCTCCATCTCCGACACAGGGACCCCAAAACCTCTACTGCCTCATCAAGTTCCTTTTCTGGTTTGCGGCTTCGCTGCCCGTTGCGCTCACAGTCCTGCTGCTCCAGGGGCGGGGCTTTACGCTGGGACAGATCGGCCTTTTTATGGGCGTCTTCGCCCTCACCGTGGCACTCCTGGAAGTGCCATCGGGGATGCTCGCCGACCTCTGGGGGCGAAAGCGCACGGCGCTGGTCGCCTACGCGTTTCTCATCGCCGCGCAGCTCGCGCTCTTTTTCGCCTTTTCGCTCCCGCTCTTCGCGCTCTGGGCCGTCCTCTACGGTGTTGGTCGGGCGCTCGTATCGGGGGCGCTCGAGGCCTGGTTCGTGGACCGTATCGAGGAAGTCGCGCCCGGCACCGACATGCAGCCGCTTTTTGCCAGAGCCGGAACCGTCGAGCTGCTCGCCCTCACCCTTGGGACGCTCGCGGGCGGTTTGCTCCCACGAATCTTCGGCAGCTTACCCGAGGATGGGCTCCTGACACCGTTTTCGGTGGTGCTCCTCCTGTCGGCGCTGATCATGACCGTGCTGCTCGCGGTGGTCGCTTGGTGGTTGCAAGAAACGCACCGTAGCGACGCCGCCCACAGCAGCCTCCCGAGTCTACTCGGCAGCGCGTTCACGCTCAGTCGGCGGAGTCCAGCGCTGCGCCTTCTCTTCGCGGGCGCTGTCGCCAGCGGCTTTGCAGGGGCAGGGCTCGAGACCTTCTGGCAACCGCAGTTCGCTGCGCTTATCGGGCAACAGGGCACGGAAACCATGCTACTCGGCGTCATCATGGCAGGTTCGTTCGGTGCAGGGATGCTCGGCAACCTGCTGTCTATCCCGCTTTCTCGCCTGCTGCACGGACGCTACGCCCACGTGGTAGTCCTC